>CALLYR010000091.1 GCA_937859005.1 uncultured Paracoccus sp.
ATGCGGTCGGCAAGCGGGCGGTGGGCGGAGCGCGCCGGCGGGGCCGGCACGTCCGCAGAGTCGAAAAGATCGGCCATGGCCAGCAGATGTTACCCTGCCCGCCGTCATCTTGGAATCCCTGGCCGAAGCTGTGCTGCGTCTTCAATGCATCTTGGAGGCCAGGTTGATCGACACGCACTGGAATTCGCCGTCATCGATCCACATGACCCGACCGATCGCCTCGGCCTCCAGCCCGCAGCGGCCGTACCAGCGCGGCCAGGTGGCGCCGGTCAGCGCGATCAGACGGCTTGCGCCCAGTTCCCGCGCGCTCGATGTCATGGCCTCGACCATCTTGAAATGCACCTTGCGGCGGATCGCCATGGGGGTCGAATGGTTGACGAACACGCGGGTGCATTCCCACACCTGCGGATCGACCGGAGCCTCGTCATACAGCAGATCCTGCGGGATCGATCCGCCCAGCACGTTCTGCTGCGCGTCACGGATCATGTAGCTGTAGATGCCGCAGCGCGCGGTCGTGGGCGTCAGGCGGAACCCGCCCAGCACCTCGCCCCCGTCATGGACGGCGATCCAGCGGCTGGCGGGGGTGTCGTACTGGTCATATTCCATCCCTTCCGCCTCGGGCAGATCCCAGTTCTTGCGGACAATGAAGCTTTCCTTGCGGGCGCGAAACAATTTGGCGAACAGATCGCCGTGAATGTGAATGTTGCTGAAAGAGAGAGTGGTGGTCTGCATGGTCTTCTCCTGGGGTTTTCAATGGGGGGAACCCCTCGGAGCGACCGCGGTCTTGGGTGGGCGAGATCCTATAGCAGACGGTACTGTTTGGCCCTTTGCAGCGCCTCGGCCGTCGTCTTGGCCATCAGCCGCTCGCGGGCTGATATCAGACGCGCCTTGAACGCGCTTTCGGTGATGCCAAGTTTGGCAGCCGCCGCTGCGTGACGATCGCCCTCCGCGATGCACCGAAGGGCCTCTTGCTGAGCCTTCGTCAGGCTCTCCGGCGGCTCGGTAATCTCGTGGAGCCGTCGTACCAGGGTCGAGATCGTGGCGATCTCGTCATCCGTAAATTCGCGCGTGTCGTGGCCGAAGCTGGCGATGGTGCGCGACTTGATGGGCCCGCAGGACACGGTCAGCCCATAGGCAAGGCCGAAGCGCACAGCTTCCTTCATGATTCCGAAGGGATCGGGAATCGGCATCGAGCTCCAGCGGCTCGCCCCGGTGGTGGAAAACCCCCAGGCGATCGTCGGGTCACGCAGGGCATAGGCGTTGGCCGAGTAATGTTCGGACCAGGCGGCGGGATAGGTCTGAAACTGCATCAATGGCGCCGCAAACCGGATGTGCAGCCCCAGGAAGTAACCCGAGGGAGCGAGCCGGCGCAGGCGGCTGAGAACGGCGTTGATTTCGGCTCGTGAGGACATGACTTTTTAGACAAGTTGAACAGTTACAGGTCAACGCGATAGTTGGTTGAATTGATCCTACAGAGCAAACCGTTAAGAAAAGCGTAATTTCCTTGTCAGCACGCCGCTGTTAACGCGACGCGACATGAAAACATAGGCCCGCGCGTCTCCGCACGGGCCTTTCTGTGGTTGCCAGCAATGGGAATGACGCAACGTCACCGAAACCGGTCAGGCTTCGACGGCCTCATCCATCTCGGCCTCGACGCGGGCGCGATCGGCGGCACCCTTGGCCGAAGTGTCGCGGTCCACGAATTCGATGATCGCCATCGGCGCCATGTCGCCATAGCGGAACCCGGCCTTCAGAACGCGGACATAGCCGCCCTGACGGTTGGCATAGCGCGGGCCCAGAATCTCGAACAGGCGGGCGACATGCACGTCCTGCTTCAGCTGCGCGGCTGCCTGGCGGCGGGCGTGCAGGTCGCCGCGCTTGGCCAGCGTGATCAGCTTCTCGATGATCGGGCGCAGTTCCTTGGCCTTGGGCAGGGTCGTCTTGATCTGCTCGTGCTCGATCAGCGAGCCGGCCATGTTGGCGAACAGCGCCTTGCGGTGTTCATGGGTGCGGTTCAGGCGGCGATAGCCGCGGGCGTGACGCATTTCAGTCTCCTATCGCGTTTTGCTTTGTCCGGCAGCCCATGCGTGCGGGCCGCTCTCCTTGGGGCGGGATGCCCGGTTTTTGCACGGCGCGCGCAGAACGCGCACCCTGCGGGTCTTGCGGATACGGCGCGTGCCCTGCACGCACCATCCCTCAGAACTGGTCGTCGAAACGCTTGGCCAGGTCCTCGATGTTCTCCGGCGGCCAGTCCACGACATCCATGCCCAGATGCAGTCCCATGCCGGACAGGACTTCCTTGATCTCGTTCAAGGACTTGCGGCCGAAGTTCGGGGTCCGCAGCATCTCGGCCTCGGTCTTCTGGATCAGGTCGCCGATATAGACGATGTTGTCGTTCTTGAGGCAGTTGGCCGAACGCACCGACAGTTCCAGTTCGTCCACCTTCTTGAGCAGGCGCGGATCGAACTCCAGCCCGTCCTCGGCGTCGTGGCTGCGCGCGGATTCCGGCTCCTCGAAGTTGACGAAGACCGACAGCTGATCCTGGATGATGCGCGCGGCATAGGCCACGGCGTCGTCAGGGGTCAGGCTGCCGTCGGTTTCCACCTTCATCGTCAGCTTGTCATAGTCCAGCACCTGGCCCTCGCGCGTCGGCGTGACCTCATAGCTGACGCGCTTGACCGGCGAGAAGATGGCGTCGATCGGAATAAGCCCGATGGGCGCATCCTCGGGACGATTGCGGTCGGCGGCGACATAGCCCTTGCCGTTCGCCACGGTCAGTTCCATGTGCAGTTCCGCCCCCTCGTCGAGGTGGCAGATCACATGGCCGCGGTTCAGGATCGTGATCCCCGCGGTTTCCGAGATCTGGCCGGCCTTGACCTCGCCCGGCCCCTTGGCCGACAGGGTCAGGCGCTTGGGCCCGTCCACGTCCATCTTCAGCGTCACGCCCTTGAGGTTCAGGACGATGTCGGTCACGTCCTCGCGCACCCCGGGGACCGAGCTGAATTCATGCAGGACGTTGTCGATCTGGACGCTGGTGATCGCGGCGCCCTGCAGCGACGACATCAGGACGCGGCGCAGCGCGTTGCCCAGGGTCAGGCCGAAGCCCCGCTCCAGCGGCTCGGCGACCACGGTGGCGACGCGGGTGGAATCGGCGCCGGGGCGGATGTCCAGCTGCGCGGGCTTGATCAGTTCGGCCCAGTTCTTGTGGATCATGCGATTGCCTCCATTCCTGTTTCCGGCACCATGACCAGCCGCCGGAAACGCCCGAGGTAAAATGCGAAAGCCCGGCCCGCACCGGATGACGGTGCGGGCCGGCAGAAAATCCGGCGGATCAGACCCGGCGGCGCTTGGGCGGACGGACGCCGTTATGCGCGATCGGGGTCACGTCGCGGATCGCCGTGATGTTGAAGCCGACCGCGGCCAGCGCGCGCAGCGCCGATTCGCGGCCCGAGCCGGGGCCCTGCACCTCGACCTCGATGGTGCGCATGCCGTGTTCCTGGGCTTTCTTGCCGGCATCCTCGGCGGCCATCTGCGCGGCATAGGGGGTCGACTTGCGCGAACCCTTGAAGCCCATCGTGCCGGCCGACGACCAGGCGATCGCGTTGCCCTGCACGTCGGAAATCAGGATCTTGGTGTTGTTGAACGAGCTGTTCACATGCGCCACGCCGGTGGCGATGTTCTTGCGTTCCTTGCGCTTCATGCGCGTCTTGTCACGTGCCATCGGTCAAGCCCCCTTATTTCTTCTTGCCGGCGATCGGCTTGGCCGGGCCCTTGCGGGTGCGGGCATTGGTGTGGGTGCGCTGGCCGCGGACCGGCAGGCCGCGGCGATGGCGCAGCCCGCGATAGGAGCCCAGATCCATCATGCGCTTGATGTTCATCTGCGTCTCGCGCCGCAGGTCGCCTTCGACGTTCAGGTTGGCGTCGATGTATTCGCGGATCTGCAGGACTTCGGCGTCCGACAGGTCATTCACGCGGCGGGCGCGGTCGATGCCCACGGCTTCGCAGATCTGCTCGGCATACATCGGGCCGATGCCGTGGATATAGGTCAGGGCGATGGGGACACGCTTCCCCGTCGGAATGTTCACGCCAGCGATACGAGCCACGCGCATTTCCTTCATGTTGCGGATCCGTAGCACCGGAACCTTTTTTCACAACCAATGGCCCGAAAGCGGTGCCTTCGGGCCAAAGCCTCACCCCGGATGGGTGATTCTCGAACGAGATGCTTGCGGGTAAAGGAACCTGCGGGTGGCGTCAAGCCCCGCTGTAGACCTCGTCCCTGCTGACCGTCGCCACGGAGGCGACCACCTGCCCCATCTGCTCTGCCACCTCGTCGATCTCGGCCAGGCCATCGACGGGATGCAGCTTCTGCCTGGCATAGTAATAGCCGATCAGCGGCGAGGTCTTCTTGTAGTATTCCAGCAGCCGCGTCTTCAGCGCATCGGCATTGTCGTCGGCGCGGCGGCGCAGGTCGGTCGATCCGCAGACATCGCAGACGCCTTCCTTTGCGGTCGGGCGGGTGGCGTCGTGATAGACCTCGCCGCAGTTGGCGCAGGTGAAGCGCCCGGTGATCCGCTCGACCAGCGCGGTGTCATCGACCTGCATCTCGATCACGGCATCGATCTGGCGGCCCATGCCGGCCAGCAGGTCCTGCAGTGCGTCGGCCTGCGGCAGGGTGCGCGGAAAGCCGTCGAAGATGAAGCCGGGGGCGTCCACCGTCTCCAGCTTCTCGCGGATCAGGCCGATCACGATCTCGTCGGTGACCAGTTGACCCTTGTCCATGACATCGGCCACGACCCGGCCCATCTCGGTGCCGGAACTGCGGGCCTCGCGCAGCATGTCGCCGGTGGACAACTGCACCAGGCCGCGCTCCTCGACCAGCCGGCGGGCCTGCGTTCCCTTGCCTGCGCCGGGTGGCCCCAGCAGGATGATGTTGATGGTCACTGTCCTCTTCTCCCCCAGGCTGTCATGGATTCAGCGGCGTGCGGGCGCCCGACGGGGCCGGGCCTCGCCTTGCTTGCGCTTGCCGCGCAACTGCGACCGCTCGATCAAAGACTCATATTGATGCGCCAGCAAGTGGCTCTGGATCTGGCTGATCGTGTCCATCGTCACCGACACGACGATCAGGACCGAGGTGCCCCCGAAATAGAAGGGCACGCTGAACTGGCCGCGGATCACCTCGGGCAGCATGCAGACCGCCGCCAGATAGGCCGAGCCGATCACCAGCACCCGGCTGACCACATAGGCCAGATATTCCTCGGTCCGCTTGCCCGGACGGATGCCGGGAATGAAGCCGCCCTGATTCTTCAGGTTCTCGGCCACCTCCTCGGTCTTGAAGGCGACGTTCTGGGTATAGAAATAGGTGAAGAACACGATCATTGCCGCGAAGAACAGCAGATACAGCGGCTGTCCGGGCCCGAAATAGGCCAGGATCGTGGACATCACCGGCCCGGTCTGGTTCCCCGAAAAGGTCGAGATCGTGACCGGCAGCAGCAGCAGCGAGCTGGCAAAGATCGCCGGGATCACGCCCGCCGGGTTCACCTTGATCGGCAGATGCGAGGACTGGCCGTCATAGATCTTCATCCCGACCTGGCGGCGCGGATACTGGATGCGGATCTTGCGCAACGCCCGTTCCATGAACACGACAAAAGCCATCACGACCGCGACCAGCACGATGATGCCCAGGATGACCGGGGTCGAGATCGCGCCCGACCGTCCCTGCGCCAGGAACTGCGCCAGCTGGCCGGGAATTTCCGCCAGGATGCCGACATAGATGATGAGGCTGATGCCGTTGCCGATGCCCCGCGCGGTGATCTGCTCGCCCAGCCACATCAGGAACATCGTGCCGCCGACCAGCGTGATGACCACGCTCATGCGGAAGAACAGGCCCGGCTCATGCGCCATGCCGCCGGCCTCCAGGCTGACCGCCAGACCCCAGGCCTGGAAGAAGGCCAACGCCACGGTGGCATAGCGGGTGTACTGGTTGATCTTCTTGCGGCCCTGCTCGCCTTCCTTCTTCAGCTGCTCCAGCGCGGGCACCATCGAGGCCAGAAGCTGCACGATGATCGAGGCCGAGATATAGGGCATGATGCCCAGCGCCAGCACGCCCATCCGCCCCAGCGCGCCGCCGGTGAACATCGACAGGATCCCGCCGATCCCGGCCTGCGCGTTTTCCATGAAGCTGCGCAGCGCGGTGCCGTCGATCCCCGGCACCGGGATATAGGTGCCCAGCCGATAGATGATCAGCAGGCCGATCGTGAACCAGATGCGCTGGCGAAGTTCCGTGGCCTTGCCCAACTGACCCCAGCTGAGATTCGCGGCCATCTGTTCAGCGGCTGACGCCATGAGTGCCCTCTGTCTGGCATGCCGGACACGGCCCGCACGGGCGCGCCGGAATATCGTGGCAGCGCCGCCGAACCGTTTTCCGGTCGGCGGCGCTGGGAAAACTGATCGCTATCTATGGGGCGGCGGGCGCCCCTTCAACAGCTTATTCCGTCGCAGCCGTCTCGGCGGTCTTCACCGGGCGGGTCAGGGTCAACCGGCCGCCCACACGTTCCACCGCCTCGGCCGCTGCCTTGGACGCACCGGCGACGGTGATGTTCAGCGCCGCGGTCAGTTCGCCCTTGGCCAGCAGGCGGATGCCGTCCAGCTTGCGCTTGGTCGCGCCCGCGGCAATCAGCGTATCCTCGGTCACGTCGGCGCCGGCGGCCAGCTTGCCCGCATCGACCATCGCCTGCAGCTGGCCCAGGTTCACCACGGCGAATTTCAGCGCATTGGGCGGGGTGAAGCCGCGCTTGGGCAGGCGGCGATAGAGCGGCATCTGCCCGCCTTCATAGCCGTTCAGCGCCACGCCCGACCGCGAGGTCTGGCCCTTGATGCCGCGGCCGGCGGTCTTGCCCTTGCCCGAGCCGGGCCCGCGCGCCACACGCTTCTTCTTGCGGTTCGCGCCTTCGTTGTCGCGCAGTTCGTTGAGTTTCATGTCGCTTCTCCTGTGGCCGGACACATCCCCGGAAGCGATGAGGGGGAGGACACGGCATGTCTTGAGCATGAGTCCCGCAAGGCGCGGGACTGGTCCAGTTACTGCCCGACGCAGGCCGCGTCAAGCGTCGGACGGCACAGGCGGGGTGGCGAACCACCCGCGCTGTTGCGGCCGGGGACTGGGCGGGCTTTCGCCTCAGAACTCCAGCCAGCTGCCGATCTTGAGGGCGGGACTGCCGGGACCCGACAAAGGGGCGATCACCCCCAGCTCGACCTTTGCCGGGCCGGAAAGGTCGCGGACGATCGAGCTTGCGAATTTGCTGGAGAAGCCTGTGTCGTCGCGCTGTTCCAGGCGAAGCTGGTTGACGAGCATCACCCCGGATGCCGGGCGCAGGCCAAGCGTCAGTTCGGCCTTTGTCTCGAACTCCGGGGTCAGCCAGGCCAGCGCGTCAGCCTCGCTGGCGGCAAGCTCGTGCACGGCGGGGCCGTCCTTCATCGCGCCTGCGATCCGGACCCGGCCCTCGGCGGCAAGCCAGCCGCCGCCGGGGATGGCCTTCAAGACCGGGACGGCATCCAGCCCGCGCCCCCAGCCCGCCCCGATCTGGCCAACCGGCAGGATGCTGCCGTCGCGCTGGATGGCCCCGATCCCCAGGGACACCGCCCAGCGGTCCGCCCCCTCGCTCCGGTCGAGCGCGCGTTGCATCCAGATCAATGCGCGTGTCTCGCCCGTATTGCCGCGGCCGAACTCGAAGCCCAGGGTGTTGCGCGGGGTCAGGCCATATTCCGCGTAAAGCCCGGCATGGCTGTTGCCGTCCCGGTCGCCTTCCGCCGAAAGCGAAAGGAAGACGCCCTTGGGCTCGCGCGGCCATGGCCCGGCCGAGCCAGCGCTGGCGAACAGCATGAAAAGAACCACGAGGCAGCAAGCCGGCCGCGGCACATCAGGCTCCTTCCTGCGGACTGCGCGTCCGCGGAACGGTAGCGCGGGCTGGTTAAGGAAGGGTTAACGGCAGTGCATGAAAGAGGCGGGACAGCCAATACCCGGATCTCTCGGGGGCGCTTGGATCCCCGGCAGACCGGACCGAGGCGACGCGATCTGCGGTTGCGGACCCATGTGCCGCAAATCGCCCGTCCTGCCCGTGCAGTTGACAGGCCACGGGCAGGGGCATCCACATGAACGGCAAGGGCACGGGGGCAGGACAGCGGGATGAGAATCGGCAAGGCCGATGCGGTGCGAATGATCCGGCGCGAGTGGCGGGAACTGATCACGGTTTATCCCAGCGACCGGCCATGGGAAATGCCCTTCGCCGCGGCGCTGTCCAGCGGCATTCCCATGCTGGCGGGGGCCGCATACGGGCGGATGGGGGACGCGGTCGTGGCCTCGATGGCGGGGCTGGTGTTCCTTTATCTTCCGGCGACGCCCCTTCACCACCGCATGGTGACGATCATGGCCTGCAGCTTCGGGATGATCTGCTGCTATGCCACAGGTGTCGTCAGCCATCTGGCGCCGGTGGCGCAGGTGCCGCTGATGACGGTCGCCGCCATTCTCGTCACCATGGTCTGCCGCTATTATCGGGTCGGGCCGCCCGGCAGCCTGTTCTTCATCATGGTCGCCGCTGCCGCTGCCTATTCACCCGGCATGCTGGGAGATCTGCCTTATCGTGTCGGGATGCTCGCCTTGGGCTGCATCAACGCGACCGCCGTCGCCTTCATCTAAAGCCTGCATATCCTGCGCCGCCGCCCCCCGGATTGATCCCCCCGCCGCCTGTGAACGACTTCGACCGGGTGTGGCTCGATTCCATCGTGATCGGGCTGGCCGTCGGCCTGTCGCTGGCAGCCGCGCAGGTGCTGCAGCTCGACAAGGCCTATTGGGTGCCGGTCAGTTGCCTTGCCGTGATTCAGGGAATGTCGCTTCGTGCCGCATGGAACCGGCAGGTCCACCGCTCGATCGGCAGCGTTATCGGGCTGGTCCTCGCCTGGGGACTGCTGGCCATCCTCGGCGGCGGCTGGTCGATCGCCTTCGCGCTGATCGCCCTTACCTTCCTGATCGAGACCGCAGTCGTGCGGCATTACGGTTTCGCCGCCATCTTCATCACGCCGCTGACGATCATCCTCGCCGAGGCGCCGACGCTGGGCGAGGATATCGGCGCGCTGATGGAGGCGCGGCTGCTCGATACGCTGCTGGGCGCAGGGATCGGCTTCGGCGGGGCGATCTGCCTGCACAGCCCGGCCTTTCGCGGCTGGTTCGGGCGCGGCCTGCGGCGCATGATCCCGGCGCGGCTGCGCTCGCGCATCGAAGATGAGCGCCCGCCCCCCATATCGGAGGTCTAGGACAGAAAAAGGCGCCCCGGCACCCGGCCGGGACGCCCATCAACATTCCGGGAAACGGCTTACGCCTTCTCTTCGACGATCTTCACCAGATGCGGGATGGCGTTCACCATGCCGCGGATTGCCGGAGTATCCTCGAGTTCCCGCGTGCGGTGCATCTTGTTCAGGCCCAGGCCCTTCAGCGTGGCGCGCTGTTCCTTGGGCCGGCGGATCGGGCTGCCGATCTGCTTGACGACGATGGTTGCCATCTATCAGGCCTCCTGCAGTTGGGCCGACGTCGCGGTGGCGTCGGTGCCCTGCTGGTTTTCCAGCGCACGGTCCTGCGAGGGCAGGATGTCGGCGACCTTCTTGCCGCGGCGCTGCGCGATGTTGCGCGGCGAGGCTTCGGCCTTCAGCCCGTCGATGGTGGCGCGGATCATGTTGTAGGGGTTCTGCGACCCCAGCGACTTGGCCACCACGTCCTGCACGCCCAGCATCTCGAACACGGCGCGCATCGGACCGCCGGCGATGATGCCGGTCCCCGGAACTGCCGTGCGCATCACGACGCGCCGTGGCGGCCCTCGATGTCATGGTGCAGGGTGCGGCCGTCGCGCAGCGGCACACGGATCAGGCCGCGCTTGGCCTGCTCGGTCGCCTTGCGGATCGCTTCCGGCACTTCCTTGGCCTTGCCCTTGCCAAAGCCCACGCGGCCCCGCTGGTCGCCGACGACCACGAGCGCGGCGAAGCCGAAGCGCTTGCCGCCCTTGACGGTCTTGCTGACGCGGTTGATCGCGACCAGGCGGTCGGCGAATTCCGGGGTTTCGTCCCGCTCGCGACGGTCGTCGCGGCGGCCCCCGCGGTTGTCACGTTCTGCCATGAGGCATTCCTTTTGCGCTGGCGCGCGAACCGCGCCGTTAACTCCAATCCTGGTGGGCCAGATACCCCCGGATCATCGGGGAGGCGTCTCCGCCTCCCGCAGTCATCAGAACTTCAGGCCGCCCTCGCGGGCCGCGTCGGCAAGCGCCTTGATCTTGCCGTGAAACAGGAAGCCGCCGCGGTCGAATACGACTTCCTCCACACCGGCCGCCTTCGCGCGCTCGGCGATCGCGGTGCCGATCTTCGCCGCCGCCTCGACGTTGTTCTTGCCGACCAGCCCCAGATCCTTTTCCAGGGTCGAGGCCGCGGCCAGCGTCCGGCCCTGCACGTCGTCGATCAGCTGCACGCTGATGTTCTTGGACGAGCGGTGGACCGACAGGCGCGGACGACCATTGGCCATCTCGCGCAGTTTGTTCCGGACGCGCAGACGGCGCTTCTGGAACAGCTCTCGTTTGTTCAGTGCCATTTGCGTGATCCTTACTTCTTCTTGCCTTCCTTGCGGAAGACGGCCTCACCCTTGTAGCGGATGCCCTTGCCCTTGTAGGGCTCGGGCTTGCGCCACTCGCGGATGTTGGCGGCGACCTGGCCGACCTTCTGCTGGTCGATGCCCTCGACCACGATTTCGGTCTGCTTCGGCGCGTTGACGCTCACGCCTTCCGGCGCTTCGAAGTTGACGTCATGGCTGTAGCCCAGCGCCAGCTTCAGGGTCTCGCCCTGCATCGAGGCGCGATAGCCGACCCCCTGAATTTCAAGCTCGCGCCTGAAGCCCGCGGTCACGCCGGTGACGAGGTTCGCCACCATCGACCGCGACATGCCCCACTGCTGGCGCGCGCGCTTGGACAGGCCGCGCGGCGTCACGGTGACGGCGCCGTTCTCGACCTTCAGGGTCACATCGTCGGTCGCGGTAAAGGTGCGGGTGCCTTTCGGCCCCTTCACCTCGATCGTCTGGCCGCTGACATTCGCCGTCACGCCCTGGGGCAGTTCGACCGGCCTTTTACCAATCCGAGACATCCCTGCCCTCCCTTAGAACACGGTGCAGAGGACTTCGCCGCCGACATTGGCGTTGCGAGCCGCTGCATCCGACATCACGCCTTTCGGCGTCGAGACGATGGACACGCCCAGGCCGTTGCGGACCTGCGGCAGTTCCCTGGCGCCGGCATAGACGCGGCGACCGGGTTTCGACACGCGAGCCAGCTCGCGGATCACCGGAGTGCCTTCGTAATATTTCAGGCCGATTTCCAGTTCGGTGTGACCGGCATCGGTCGTCACCTGTTCATAGCCGCGGATGTAGCCTTCGGCCTTCAGCACATCCAGAACCCAGGCGCGCAGCTTGCTGGCCGGGGTGCGGACGGTGGATTTCCCGCGCATCTGAGCGTTGCGGATGCGGGTCAGCATATCGCCGAGCGGATCATTCATCGACATGTTGCCCCCTTACCAGCTCGATTTCACCATGCCGGGGATCTGGCCGAACGAGCTCAGCTCGCGCAGCATGATCCGCGACAGTTTCAGTTTGCGGTAATACGCCCGCGGACGCCCGGTCAGTTGGCACCGGTTGTTCAGGCGCGTCGCCGACGAGTTGCGCGGCAGTTCGGCCAGCTTCAGCGTGGCCTTGAACCGCTCTTCCATCGGCAGGGACTGGTCGTTGATGACTTCGTTCAGAGCGGCGCGCTTGGCGGCATACTGGCCCACCAGACGTTCGCGCTTCTTCTGACGTTCGATCATGGATTTCTTAGCCATATCAGATTCCTCGCGCGATCAGCTGTTGAACGGCATGTTGAAGAGCTTCAGCAGCGCCTTCGCTTCTGCGTCCGTCTTGGCCGTGGTCGCGATGATGATGTCCATGCCCAGAACCTCGTCGACCTTGTCGAACTCGATCTCGGGGAACACGATCTGCTCTTTCAGGCCCATGGCATAGTTGCCGCGGCCGTCGAACGACGTGCCCTTGACGCCACGGAAATCGCGGACGCGGGGCAGCGCGATGTTGATCAGGCGGTCCAGGAATTCATACATGCGGTCGCCGCGCAGCGTGACCTTGCAGCCCAGCGGCATCTCCTCGCGCACGCGGAAGCCGGCGATCGACTTCTTCGCATGGGTGATGACAGCCTTCTGGCCGGCGATCAGGGACAGCTCCTCGGCGGCCTGACGCACCTTCTTGGTGTCCTTGACGGCCTCGCCCACGCCCATGTTCAGGACGATCTTGTCCAGGCGCGGAAGCTGCATGTCGTTCTTGTAGCCGAACTCTTCCTTCAGGGCGGCCCGGATGCGGTCCCGGTACTCGGCCTTCAGGCGCGGGGTATAGGTCGCTTGATCCAGCATCAGATCACGTCTCCGGTGGTCTTGGCGAAACGGACCTTCTGGTCGCCTTCCATGCGGAAGCCGACGCGGGTCGGTTTGCCGTTCTTGTCCATCAGCGCCAGGTTCGACAGGTCGATCGGCATGTTCTTGGGAACGCGGCCGCCCTGCGAGGTCTGCGACTGGCGGGTGTGGCGCAGCGCGATGTTCACGCCGTCGACGATGGCCTTGTTGAGCTTGGGCATGACCTGGGTGATCTCACCCGTCTTGCCCTTGTCCTTGCCGGCCAGCACGACAACCGTGTCGCCCTTTTTCAGCTTGGCGGCCATCACAGCACCTCCGGCGCAAGCGAGATGATCTTCATGAAGTTCTTGGCGCGCAGCTCGCGCACGACCGGCCCGAAGATGCGGGTGCCGACCGGCTCGCCCTGGTTGTTCAGGATGACGGCGGCGTTCGCGTCGAAACGGATCGAGGTGCCGTCCTCGCGCTTCACTTCCTTGGCGGTGCGCACGACGACGGCCTTGCGGACGTCGCCCTTCTTCACGCGGCCGCGCGGAATGGCTTCCTTGACGGAGACGACGATGATGTCGCCCACCGACGCATAGCGCCGGTGCGAGCCGCCGAGGACCTTGATGCACTGAACCCGGCGGGCGCCGGAGTTGTCAGCGACATCCAGGTTGGTCTGCATCTGGATCATGTGGTGTCTCCCGACCTTTGGGGACCGGATGCAGCCCCGGCCCCAGGGTTTCGATCAGTCTGGAATGGTCACGCCTGAACGGCGACAGCCTCGTCCGACAGAACGGTCCAGCGTTTCGTCTTCGAGATCGGCGCGCATTCGATGATGCGCACGGTATCGCCGACCTTGAACTGGTTCAGGGCGTCATGCGCCCGGTATTTCTTGGACGAGCGGACGATCTTGTGCAGCACCGGATGCTTGAAGCGGCGTTCGACCAGGACCGTGACGGTCTGTTCGTTCTTGTCGCTCGTCACCTTGCCTTGCAGGATGCGTTTGGGCATGGGTCCGGCTCCTTACTTCGACGCCGCCGCGGCCGCGGCTTGCTGGTTCATGACGGTCTTGACGCGGGCAACGTCGCGGCGGACGCTGCGCATCCGCGCGGTGCCTTCGATCTGGCCGGTCGCCTGCTGGAAGCGCAGGTTGAACGCCTCCTTCTTCAGCGCAACCAGCTGCTCGCGCAGCTGCTCGGGCGTCTTGTCCTTCAGATCCTGCGCTTTCATGCGCCTTTTCCTTTCCAACATCACCGGAGAGCCCCAGAGACCTGGGCCACCCTGATTCCCGGTGGAGTTTCGAGATGAAGGCTTGCGCATAGCTACTCTTGGCCTGTCTGGCAAGACTTTTCTTTCACTTCACCAGTTGAGACGGATCAAGCATCCATTCATCGCCAATCTCCGCCTGCTCACCTGCAAGCTGCATCATGAGCGTGATAAGGTTGCCGTTCACGCGAGCTATCGCGTCTGCATAGTCTTGAACTTGCTTAGGGTTGTAGGAGTAGGCACGCGGTTGAGCGGAACGTGTCAACAGACCACCTCGGCGACGATCAAAGGTCGAAGGCACAATTAACGCTTGGCGCGAATTTGACTCATCCTGGTGCAGAACCAAGCGCCCGTGAACGATTTCATTTCGCCTTTGCGAAGCCCGTTCACTCAAATCCAACCAACTGTTTAATGCTTTCAGGTGCGCGGGGCCTAAGCTAAACTGCTCTGCTGCTTCCCTGCATGACTTTACTCTCATTGAAAAGGAAGCAGTTACGGCGAGAACTCCAGATAACCGGAAACTCCAAGCTTCCTTATTAGCTCCACATACTACGCTAAATAGCTGAAGAACTGTCTCCTGAAGCCCTTCGAACTCATGCACGACCCATCCAATACCGAAAAGAATTTGATGCTGACTAACTGAGTCCTCGAAATCATATACTTCTGGAGACACTCGATCCAATCTGCGCCAAAGCTCGGTAAAACGGTTCACTCAACAACCCTAAATTTAAAGCTATTCGAAGAAAAAAGGCTCCCGCATGGGTGCGGAAGCCTTCATCATCTATAGCTTTGTAGTTCTACTCACCAGTCTTCGCGATGCACGATGCGGGTCAGGACCGGCAGCTTCATCGCGCCCAGGCGCAGCGCCTCGCGGGCGATCTCGTCATCCACGCCGTCGATCTCGAACATGATCCGGCCGGGATGGACGCGGGCGGCCCAGAAATCGACCGAGCCCTTGCCTTTCCCCATCCGCACTTCGGTCGGCTTCGACGACACCGGCACATCCGGGAAGATCCGGATCCAGACGCGGCCCTGACGTTTCATGTGGCGGGTGATCGCGCGGCGGGCCGCCTCGATCTGGCGCGCGGTGACGCGCTCGGGTTCCGTCGCCTTCAGCGCGTAGGAGCCGAAGTTCAGGTTGAACCCGCCCTTGGCCTCGCCGTGGATGCGGCCCTTGTGCTGTTTGCGGAACTTCGTCCGTTTCGGTTGCAGCATTTCCCTGTCTCCTTAGCGCGCGTCGCGGTCGCGATCACGGCGCGGACCGCGAGACGCCGGACCTTCCTGCGCCTCGGTGGCGCGGCGGTCGTGGGCCTGCGGATCATGCTCCATGATCTCGCCCTTGAAGATCCAGACCTTGACCCCGATGATCCCGTAGGGGGTCGAGGCTTCGGCCAGCGCATAGTCGATGTCGGCGCGCAGCGTGTGCAGCGGCACCCGGCCCTCGCGGTACCATTCGGTCCGCGCGATCTCGGCTCCGCCCAGGCGGCCGCCGACATTCACGCGGATGCCGAGCGCACCCATGCGCATGGCGTTCTGGACCGCGCGCTTCATCGCGCGGCGGAACGACACCCGGCGCTCAAGCTGCTGGGCGATCGATTCGGCCACCAGCTGCGCGTCCAGTTCCGGCTTGCGGACCTCGAGGATGTTCAGGTGCAGTTCCGAATCGGTGAAGTTCGCCAGCTTCTTGCGCAGC
>CALLYR010000092.1 GCA_937859005.1 uncultured Paracoccus sp.
AACTGGACCAGACAGACAGGCCCCCGATCGGCCAGTTCGGTGACGCGCGCGGGCAGGATGTTCAGCGCCGACGTGCGTTCGGGCCGCGCCAGCGACAGGATCACGTCCTGCGGCGGCACCCGGATGCGCAGGGACTGGCCCGGCTGCGCCCCGGCCGACAGGATCAGCAACTCGGCTCCGTTCACGGCGACGCGGGCCAGACCGTCGGCTTCGCGCGCGACCACCCGCGCCCTCAGCACCGCGCCTGCGTCGGGATGGTCCAGCCCCGCCGCCGTGCCGGGATCGGCCAGCAGGCGTTCCACGGGACCGGCGCGGACGACGCGGCCCGCCTCCATCAGGACCAGCGTGTTGGCCAGCCGCACGACCTCGGCCATCGCATGGGTGATGTAAAGCATCGGCACGCCTGCCTCGTCGCGCAGGCGCTGCAGATAGGGCAGGATCTCGGCCCGGCGCTGTTCGTCCAGCGCGGCCATCGGCTCGTCCAGGATCAGCAGCCGCGGGCCTGACAGCAGCGCCCGCCCGATGCCGACGCGTCCGCGTTCGCCCCCCGACAGCCCGGCGGGGCGGCGGTCCAGCAGATGCGCGATGCCCAGCATCTCGACCACGCCGCCGAAATCGGGGGGCGTGGCGTCGCGCGGGGCGAAGCGGCGGCCATAGGTCAGGTTCTGCCGCACGCTCAGATGCGGAAACAGCCGCCCGTCCTGAAAGACAAAGCCGATCCGGCGCCGATGGGCGGGCAGGTCGATGTGGCGGTCGCGATCCAGCAGTACGCTGTCCCCGACCGCGACGCGTCCGGCATCGACGCGCAGCAGGCCCGCCACCGCCCGCACCACCGTGGTCTTGCCCGCCCCCGATCGGCCGAAGATCGCGGTGACGCCTGCCGGTGCCTCGAACGCCGCATCCAGCGTGAAACCGGCAAGACGGTGGCGTAGCGCGACCGACAGCATCAGCGCCCCCTGACGCGGCGCGCCACCGCCTGCGCCAGCAGTTCCGACAGCATCAGCGCCGCCATGGCGACGCCGATCGACACCAGCGTCAGGCGCATCGCCGCACTTTCGCCGCCGGGCACCTGCAGAAAGGCATAAATGGCCGACGGCAGGGTCTGGGTCTCGCCGGGGATGTTCGAGACAAACGTGATGGT
>CALLYR010000093.1 GCA_937859005.1 uncultured Paracoccus sp.
AGGCGCCGTCCACGCCGTGGGTGTCGTGGCCAAGCTGCGTCAGCCGGCGCTGGATCGTCATGCGGTCGTCCCGCGACAGCCCCAGCGCGGATTCGGTGGCAGCGGTGCCCAGGCCCGCCTCGGCTTCGGCCCGCGCTGCCTCGGCGGGCGATCCGGTCGTGTCCGAGCCCGGCCTGATCGCAGGGGCGGGAATTGCGCCGCCTTCGCTCGCCCCGCCTTCCAGCCGGGCCAGCCGCTCGCGGGCGGTTGCGGCGTGAAGGCCGTTCGGAAAGGCCGACAGATAGCTGCGATAGGCGTCGGCCGTGCCCCGGCGTTCGGCCAAGGCCCACAGGACGCTGTCCTCAGCCTGCGAAACCAGCGGCGGCGTGCTGCCGCCGACGACCGGCGCCTGTTGCGCGATTGCGGCGCTGCCTGCGCCGCACAGCATGGCGGCGGCCAGCGCCGTGGAAACGATATGTCTGACCATGATGGTCCCCCTTCAAAGGGGGCCGCGGTCATCCATAGGTGCGGCGGTCCTCGATCACCTTGCCGTCGTTGGGCAGCGATCCCGGCGCAACCAGTTCGACCCGGCCCTTCAGCTTCAGTGCCTCGAGCACCGAGGCCTCATATAGCGCCGGATTTTCCCCTTTGGTTTCAAGTTGCACGACCATCACATCCATTTCATCCCGGCGGTCGGCGATGACACGGGCGCGTGACACGTCGGGGTGGCGGGCGACAAGCTGGGCGACCTGCTCGGGGCGGACGAACATGCCCTTGATCTTGGCGGTCTGGTCGGCACGGCCCATCCAGCCCCGGATACGCATGTTGGTGCGCCCGCAAGGGCTGGTCCCCGGCATCGCCGCGGACAGATCGCCGGTGGCGAAGCGGATCAGCGGATAGTCGGGGTTCAGCGTGGTCACGACGACCTCGCCCACCTCGCCTTCGGGGACCGGATCGCCGGTGCCGGGACGGACGATTTCCACGATCACGCCCTCGTCCACGATCATGCCCTCCATCGCCTCGGATTCGTAGGCGATGCTGCCCAGATCGGCAGTGGCATAGCATTGCAGCGTCAGGATGCCGCGGTCGGCATAGGCCTGGCGCAGCGACGGGAACAGCGCGCCACCCCCCATCACCGCGCGGGTGAAGGCAAGCGCCTCGCCCATCTCGTCAGCCTTGTCGAGGATCACCTTCAGGTAATCGGGCGTCCCGGCATAGCAGGTGGTGCCGATATCGGCCGCGGCCCGGACCTGCAACTCGGTCTGTCCCGTCCCCGCCGGCAGGACCGCGGCCCCCACGGCACGCGCCGCGCTGTCGAACATCATGCCCGCCGGCGTCAGGTGATAGGCAAAGCAGTTCTGCACGATATCGCCATGGCCGACGCCTGCTGCGTGCATGAACCGGCCCAGCCGCCACCAGTCGCCCTCGATCCGGCCGGGTTCATAAATGGGTCCCGGCGACTGGAAGACATGGTCGAATTCGGTCGGGCGGCGCGTGGTAAAACCGCCGAAGGGCGGCTTCTTCCCCTGTGCCTCGGACAGTTCCGAGGTGGCCCTGATGGTGGTGGACCCGCCGCAGGT
>CALLYR010000094.1 GCA_937859005.1 uncultured Paracoccus sp.
GCCACGAGGATCTGGACGCCTTCATCGCCTCGGGCGGCATCCCGGCGCCATCGGGGCCGCGCCCCGACACCAGCACCGAGGAAATCCGCGTCATCGGCGTGCGCCGCAAGATCGCCGAGCGGATGGAGGCGGCCAGCAGCGTCCCGCACATCACCATCGTCGAGGAAGTGGACGCCACCGCGCTGGAGGATCTGCGGACGCGGATGAACGCGCCGGGCAAGGGTCCGAAACTGAACCCCCTGCCCTTTCTGGCCCGCGCCATCGTGCGTGCGGTCCGCGAGCAGCCGATGCTGAACGCGCATTACGATTCCGCGGCCGGGCTGATCCGCCGGTTCGGCGCCGTCCATATCGGCATCGCGGCCCAGACCCCTTCGGGCCTGATGGTGCCGGTGCTGCGCCACGCCGAGGCGCTGGACCTGCGCACCGCCGCGGCCGAGATCGCGCGGCTGGCCGCCGCCGCCAGGGACGGCACGGCGAAGCGCGACGAGCTTTCCGGATCGACCATCACCATCACCTCGCTGGGTCCCCTGGGCGCCATCGCCACGACACCGATCCTGAACATGCCCGAGGTCGCCATCGTCGGCGTCAACCGGCTGGCGGTCAGGCCGTTCTGGAACGGCGCCGCCTTCGAGCCGCGCAGGATGATGAACCTGTCGTGCAGCTTCGACCATCGCGTGATCGACGGCTGGGACGCCGCCGTCTTCGTCGCGCGGTTGAAAGAGCTGCTGGAGACCCCGGCGCTGATGTTCGTGGAGGGCTGAGATGCGCGAGATCCAATGCAGGCTGCTCATCATCGGCGCGGGTCCCGGCGGCTATGTCTGCGCCATCCGCGCCGGCCAGCTTGGCGTGGATACGGTCATCGTCGATGCCGAGCCTCCGGGGGGAACCTGCCTGAACGTCGGCTGCATCCCCTCCAAGGCGCTGATCCATGCGGCCGAGGAGTTCCACCGCATCACCCGGCTTTCCACGACAGCCGCGATGGGCATCGCCGCCACCGGCGTCACCCTGGACCTGGCCGCCACCATGGCCTGGAAGGACGGCATCGTCGGCCGTCTGACCGCCGGGGTGACGACGCTGGTGCGCAAGGCCAAGGTGCGGCTGGTGACGGGCCGGGCGGCCCTTCGCGACGGCAAGACCGCCGTGGTCGAGACGCCCGAGGGTCCGGTGCAGATCCGCGCCGAGGCGCTGGTCCTGGCCACAGGCTCCGAGCCGGTCGAGTT
>CALLYR010000095.1 GCA_937859005.1 uncultured Paracoccus sp.
CCCGCCGCAGCACTGGCCGATGGCCGGGCCAAGCGGCACGTCCATCGCGGCCTCCATCTCGCCCCGCGCCAGCATCTGCCGGGCACGGTCGATGGCCATGTATTCCAGATGCCCGCCGCCGATGGTGCCGGTGACCGTGGCGGGGCCGACGAACATCTCGGCCCCCTCCTCGCGCGGGGTGGAGCCAAAGGCGCGGGTGACGCGGACGCGGATCACGGCCCAACCCTGCCCCGCAGGCGTTCGACCGCCGTCAGCACCCGTTCGGGCGTCGCGGGCGCGTCCAGCCGCGGGCTTTCGCGGTAATCCGCGACAGACGCGACGGCATGGCCGATGGCCTCGAAGACCGAGATGCCCAGCATGAAGGGCGGCTCGCCCACGGCCTTGGACCGCTTGATCGTGCGCTCCTTGTTCACCGACCATTCGGCCAGCTTCACATTGAAGACCTTGGGCCGGTCGGAGGCCAGCGGGATCTTGTAGGTCGAGGGCGCGTGCGTGCGCAGCCGGCCTTCGCGGTCCCACCACAACTCCTCGCTGGTCAGCCAGCCGGTGCCCTGCACGAAGGCGCCCTCGACCTGGCCCTTGTCGATCGCGGGGTTCAGCGAGCGGCCCACGTCATGCAGCACATCCGCCCGTTCGATGGTGTACTCGCCGGTCAGCGTGTCCACCGACACCTCGGCGCAGGCCGCGCCATAGGCGAAGTAATAGAAGGGCCGCCCCTTCCCCTGCGCCCGGCTCCAGTGGATCTTGGGCGTGGCATAGAAGCCCGCCGCCCACAGTTGGGTGCGCGCCAGATAGGCCATCTCGATGACCCTGGAAAACGGGATCGCCTCGCCGCGCACGACGACATGCTCGGGGATGAAGGCGATCTCGTCGGGGGCGGCGTCCCTGGCCTCGCACAGGAACGCGACCAGCCGCGCCTTGATCTGGTCGCAGGCGTCCAGCGCCGCCATGCCGTTCAGGTCGGTCCCCGAGGATGCTGCGGTGGCCGAGGTGTTGGGCACCTTTTCCGTCGAGGTCTTCGTGACCTTGATCCGGTCGATCCCGACCTGAAAGGCCTCGGCCACGACCTGCGCCACCTTGGTGTGCAGGCCCTGCCCCATCTCGGTCCCGCCGTGGGTCACCATGATCGAGCCGTCGGTATAAATGTGGATCAGCGCGCCCGCCTGGTTGTAATGGGTGGCGGTGAAGCTGATGCCGAACTTGACCGGGGTCAGGGCGATCCCCTTGCGGATCACGCCGCCCCTGGCGTTCCAGTCCAGCACTGCCCGCCGGCGCGCGGCGTAATCGCTGCTCTCCTCCAGTTCCTCGAAGATGCGGGGCAGGATCTGGTCCTCGACCGGCTGGTGATAGGGGGTCGGCTGCCCGTCGCGGTAAAGGTTGGCCTTGCGCACGGCCAGCGTGTCCTGGCCGGTGGCATAGGCGATCTCCTCGATGATGCGTTCGGCCACGATCACGCCCTGCGGCCCGCCGAAGCCGCGGAAGGCGGTGTTCGACACCGTGTTCGTCCGCATCGGATGCGAGCGCAGTTCGACATGCGGATAGAAATAGGCGTTGTCGGCGTGGAACAGCGCCCGGTCCGTCACCGCCTGCGACAGGTCGGCCGAAAAGCCGCAGCGCGCATACCAGTCCCCGCTGACCGCCCGGATGCGGCCCTCGTTGTCAAAGCCGACCTCGTAATCGACCACGAAATCGTGGCGCTTGCCGGTGGCGATCATGTCCTCGTCGCGGTCGGGACGCAGCTTGACCGCGCGGTTCCATTTCCGCGCGGCGATGGCGGCGAGGCAGGCGAACAGGTTCATCTGCGTTTCCTTGCCGCCGAAGCCCCCGCCCATGCGCCGCATGTTCACGACCACCGCGTTCGCCGGCACGCCCAGCGCGTGGGCGACCATGTGCTGGACCTCGGTGGGGTGCTGGCTGGACACGAAGATGGTCATCTCGTTGTCCTCGCCCGGCACCGCCATGGCGATCTGGCCTTCCAGATAGAAATGGTCCTGCCCGCCGATCTCGAACCGGCCCCTGATGCGGCGGGGCGCTGCGGCCAGCGCGTCCTCCGGTTCGCCCCGGCGCAGCTTCAGCGGGTCGCAGACATAGCCCACCCCGGCATCGCGCGCCGAAATCGGGTCAAGATGATGGGGCAACGGATCGTAGTCGATCCGCGCCAGCGCCGCCGCGCGGCGGGCCTGATCGCGCGATTCCGCGATGACGGCAAAGACCGGCTGGCCGTGAAAGCGCACCTCGCCATCCGCCAGGATCGGATCGTCGTTGCGGCCCACCGGGCTGACGTCATTGATGCCCGGCAGGTCGGCGGCGGTCAGCACGTCGATCACCCCGGATGCGGCGCGCACCATGGACAGGTCCATCGACCGGATGCGGCCATGCGCGACGCTGGACAGGCCAAGGGCCGCATGAAGGGTGCCCACCGGCTCGATCAGGTCGTCGGTGTATTCGGCACGCCCCGTGACATGCAGGCGGGCGGATTCGTGGATCGTGTCCTGATGGGCGGCGCCGCGAACGACGGCGTCAACCGGCTTGATGATATCCTGTTTCATCTCATTCCCCCACGGCGCGGTCGATACGGACGGGCTGATCCGCCCCGGATTGTTCCAGCCAGAAGCGGCGGAACAGGTTGCCCGCCACCATCCGGCGGTATTCGGCGCTGGCCCGCCAGTCGGTCAGGGGCGTGAAGTCGTCCCCGACGGCCGCGGCCGCCGCCTCGAAGCTGTCGCGGGCGAAGGGCTGGCCGATCAGCGCGGCCTCGGCCCCGCGCGCGCGCATCGGCGTGCCCGCCATGCCGCCGAAGGCCACGCGGGCATCGGCGATCACGCCGCCTTCCTCGCGCAGCCAGAACCCGGCGGCGACGGCGGAAATGTCGGCGTTCGCCCGCTTGGACACCTTGTAGGCCGCGATCCGGGCCGTCCCCGGCCGCGGGATCACGATGGTTTCCACGAATTCGCCGGGGGCGCGATCCTGCCGCCCATATTCGATGAAGAAGTCCTCCAGCGCGATCTCGCGCCGCACATCGCCCTTGCGCAGGCCGATCCGCGCGCCCAGCGCGATCAGCAAGGGCGGCATCTCGCCGATGGGCGAGCCGTTGGCGATGTTGCCGCCGATGGTGCCGGCGTTCCTGACCTGCCAGCCGCCGATGCGCAGCAGGTAATCCGCGGCCTCGGGCAGGTGCCGTTCCACGACCGGCACGAATTCCGAATAGGTCACGCCCGCGCCGATGCGGATCTCGCCTTGGGAAACCGCGATGTCCTTCATCAGATGGCCGATGAAGACGCCGGGGCTGATCGGGCGCAGCATCTTGGTCACCCACAGCCCCACATCGGTCGCGCCCGCGACGATGGTGGCTTTCGGATGCTCGGCCAGCACGGCGGCCAGATCGTCCACATCGGCAGGCACGATGGCGCGTTCGTTGCCGCGGACCACATCGGCGCGCACACCGGACAGCGCCTGCAGCCTTGCCGTTACCTCGCCCCGCTCGCGCGTGAGCGCGTCCATCGACTGCCCGCCCGCCTTCGCCGCCGCCTGCGCGGCCCGCACGATGGGTTCATAGCCGGTGCAGCGGCACAGGTTGCCCTGCAGCGCGGTCTCGATCTCGATGACGCTGGGATCGGGGTTGGTCATCCACAGCCCGTACATCGCCATGACAAAGCCCGGCGTGCAGAATCCGCACTGGCTGCCGTGATGATCGACCAGCGCCTGCTGCACCGGATGCAGGCCCCCGTTCGCGCCCGCCAGATGTTCCACCGTCACCACATGGCAGCCGTGGCAGGACGCGAGGAACCGGATGCAGGCGTTCACCGGTTCATAGCGCAGCGCGCCGTCGTGCAGGCGGCCGACCAGCACCGTACAGGCGCCGCAGTCGCCCTCGGCGCAGCCTTCCTTGGTGCCCATCAGCCGGCGTCCCAGCCGGATGAAATCCAGCAGCGTGTCGCCGGGTCCCGCCTCGGTCACGCGGATTTCGGTGTCGTTCAGAAGGAAACGGATATCGCCAGTCATGCCACCACCCTGTTCACACGGTCCAGCATCGCCGATGTTTACCGTTGCATAAATACCGCGTCAGGGGGAACAGTTTACACGGTTTCATGAAAACGGGGGACGGGCCATGTCCTATCTCGACAGTCTTCGGGTCTTTGTCCGCGTGGTCGAACTGGGTTCGATCACTGCGGGCGGGCGCGACCTGCGCCTTACGCCCGCGGGCGCGTCCAACCGCATCAAGGAACTGGAATCGCGCTTTGGCGTGCGCCTTCTGAACCGCACCACGCGCAAGCTGACCACTACGGAAATCGGCCAGGTGCTGTATGAGAACGCCCGCAAGGTCATCGCCGCGCTGGAGGAGGCCGAGGCGGTCGTGACCTCGTATTCCGGCACGCCGCATGGCGTGCTGCGGATCGTGGCGCCGCTGGGGCTGGGGCGGCGGCTGGTCGCGCCCCTGGTGCCGCGCTTCTGCGACCAGAACCCCGAGGTCCAGATCCGCCTGCGCCTGTCCGACCGCAGCGTCAACATCGTCGAGGACGCGATCGACGTGGCCTTCTTCCTGGGCCAGCCCGAGGATTCGGCGCTGGCCTGGCGCAAGATCGCGGACTGCAGCCGCGCGCTGGTCGCGGCCCCCGCCTATCTGGCCGAACGCGGCGCCCCGCGCGCGCCCGAGGATCTGAAGGACCACAACTGCCTGCTGCTGCGCTTTCCCCGCTCGCCCGAATATTTCTGGCAACTGGAAACCCCCGAGGGGCGGCGCAAGATGATGGTGGCGGGACGGTTCGATGCCGACGACGGCGACGTGCTGACCGGCTGGGCGCTGGACGGTGCGGGCATCGCCAACCGCCCCCGGTATGAGGTGCAGGACCACATCGACGCGGGCCGGCTGGCCGAGGTGCTGGCGGACACGCCTCCCGTCGCGGCCCAGTTCGGCTGCCTGATGCCGCACCGCCAGTTGCAGGACCCCAAGGTGCGCCTGTTCGTCGATTTCGCGGTGAAGGAGTTGAAGGGGGCGATGTG
>CALLYR010000096.1 GCA_937859005.1 uncultured Paracoccus sp.
TCCTGCGCCATGCCGCGCCTTCGGGATGCGGTCCGGAACCCCGGCGCTTGCCGGCGCCACCAGCGTGCCAGGGGCAGTCACCTTGTCGCGGCACATGGCCGGCACCGCCGCCGAAAGGCGAGCGCGGATCTGGCCGGAGGATGCCTTGCTGCCGGTCACGTCATCGCCCCTGTCCTTGCCAGAAAGCCCGTTCATCTTCATAGCGCAGGAAGCTGGGATGAAAACCCGCTGATTCTGACTTGGTTGATGCGGGACCGGAATGAAGTTGAGCCGCAGCCTGATGCCCGACCTGACCGCCCTGCAGGCCTTCGAGGCGGCGGCGCGGCATGGCAGCTTTACCCGCGCCGCGGTCGAGCTGAACCTGACGCAAAGCGCGGTAAGCCGCCAGATCAAGGAGCTTGAGGCGCAGCTTGGCGTCGCGCTGTTCCAGCGCGTGCGCCAGCGGGTCGTGCTGTCCCGCGTCGGCCGGCGCCTGCAGCCCGAGGTCGAGCGGCTGCTGTCGGATGTCGAGCGACTGACCCTGCGGGCGGCAAGCGCGCGGGACGTGACCGGGCACCTGACCATCGCCACGCTGCCGACCTTCGGCAGCCGCTGGCTGATGCCGCGCCTGCCGCGCTTTCTGGCCGATCATCCCGGATTGCAGGCAAGCGTCATCTCGCGCTCGGGCAGCTTCGATCTGGCCGGGGCGGGGGTGGATGTGGCCATCCACCATGGCAAGCCCGCCTGGCCGGGGGCGGCCTGCACCTTTCTGTGCACCGAGACGATCCTGCCGGTCGCGGCCCCGGCCCTGTTGCGGCCGGGCGCGGCCCTGCCCGGCGAGATCCCGCTGCTGCATCTGGACGCGCGCCCGATGCTGTGGCCCGAATGGCTGGCGGCCAACGGCGGCGACATGGCGCGCGGCTTCCGGGGGCACCGCTTCGACCAGTTCGCGCTGCTGATCGAGGCGGCGACGGCGGGCATGGGCGCGGCCCTGCTGCCCGGCTATCTGATCGAGCGCGAGGTGGGCCAGGGCGACCTGCGCGTCCTTCCCGGCAAGCCGCTGGCGACGGACCTGAGCTACTGGATCGTCGTGGCGGACGGGCGCAGTTCCGATCCCCTGCCTCTGGCATTCAC
>CALLYR010000097.1 GCA_937859005.1 uncultured Paracoccus sp.
CGTAATCCTTGCGCGCGCCGGCCCAGCGGGCAGGATCGCGCAGGCTTTCGGCCGAGGTCGAGCGTTCCAGCATCAGCGCGCGCGCCAGTTCCCCCTGCTTGGTGGCGATGCGCCAGCGGAACCGGTCCATCGCCAGCCCGGCATCGCCGCGCTGGGCCGGGGGCAGGGCCAGGATCAGCGCATCCACCCCGATCCGGCGCGCCTGCACGGCGATGCGCGCGCGGGCGAGCTGCGCCTCGGGCCCGCTGACCAGCGGCAGCATCCGTTCCGCCGCAGCCCATTCGCCCGCATCCAGCAGCTTGCGCAGCCGCGCCGGATGATGGGGCGCCAGCAATGCGCCATGCGCGGACAGAAAGGCCGATTCGTCCGCGGGTTCCAGCACGGTATCGGCCCAGAAGGCGATCAGCGCCGCATCGCGGACCGGGCCGGTCATGCCCCCGGTCAGGGCGGCGATCCCGGCCAGCGTTTGCGGGCGGCGGGTGCCGAACCAGGCCGCGGCCTCGGACGCGGGCAGGTCGGGGGGCATGGCTGCCTCGGCCCGGCTGCGCAGCAGATCCATTCCCGGCCAGTCGGGACGGCGGGCGGCAAGATCGCGGTATTCCGGCCAGATCCCCTGACCCGCGCGCAACCGTTGCCACGCCACCAGATCGGCGGCGATGGGACCGGAGCGCTGTGCCTCGGCCGCGGCCGCGGTCCAGTCGCGCGCGGTCGCCGCCGACAGCGCGCGGCGCAGGACGCCGGCGTCTTCGGCCTGCGCAGGCAGGGCTGTGGCGGCAGTCAGCAACAGGGCTGCAAGCCGGATGCGCAAGGGTGGCTTCATGCGGCCAATCTGGGGGCGGGGCGCGCGGGCCGCAACTCACATCCGCGGCAGGGCCGCTTGGCAAGGCAGACTTGCGGTTGTATGCCCGGCCCGACATCACATCAGGAACATCCCATGTTCAAAGGATCGCTGACCGCGCTGGTCACGCCGATGACCGCCGACGGCGCGCTGGATCTGCCCGCACTGGAACGTCTGGTCGAATGGCAGATCGAACAGGGCAGCCACGGCCTGGTCCCGGTCGGCACCACCGGCGAAAGCCCGACGCTGAGCCACGAGGAACACCGCCAGGTCGTCGAGGAGGTCATCCGCGCCGCCCGTACCCGCGTGCCGGTCATCGCGGGCGCCGGATCGAACGCGACCGCCGAGGCGATCGATCTGGCCCGCAGGCGGTGGGCGCCGATGCCGCGCTGGTGGTGACGCCCTATTACAACAAGCCGACGCAGGCCGGGCTGATCGCGCATTTCACCGCCGTCCATGACGCGACCGACCTGCCGATCATCATCTATAACATCCCCGGCCGGTCAGTCGTGGACATGACGCCTGAAACGATGGGCGAACTGGCCCGGCTGCCGCGCATTGCGGGCGTCAAGGACGCGACCGGCAAGCTGGAACGGGTCAGTTGCCAGCGCATCACCTGCGGGACGGACTTTCTCCAGTTGTCGGGCGAGGATGCGACCGCCCACGGCTTCAACGCCCAGGGCGGGACGGGCTGCATTTCCGTGACCGCGAATGTGGCGCCGCAACTGTGCGCGCAGATGCAGGAAGCCTGCCTGCGCGGCGATTACGCCGCGGCCCTGGCGCTGCAGGACCGCCTGATGCCGCTGCACATCGCGATATTCCTGGAACCGGGGTTGGTCGGCGCGAAATATGCGCTGTCGCGGCTGGGGATGTGCGAGGAAACCGTGCGGCTGCCGTTGACGCCGCTGACCGCCGGCGCGCGCGCGCGCATCGATGCCGCCATGGAACACGCCAGGCTGATCTGAGGGGGCGGTGCGTGGGGACCACGCACCGTCTCATCCCCGAGCGGCTGTCAGCGCCTCTGGCAGCGCCTCGGCAAATGCGTCCAGTTCGGCATGCGGCCCGCAGCTGACCCGGATGCAGCGGTCGTGCGGCGCGATCCAGGGCATCCGCACGAACACGCCCCGGTCGGCCAGCGCAGCCAGCACCGCACGGGCGAAAACCCCATCGGCCCCGCAGTCGATGGTGACGAAATTCGTGGCCGAGGGCAGGAGCGCCAGCCCGTTGTTCCGCGCGATCCGGCCGATCCGCTCGCGGGCGGCGGCGACTTGGGCGATGGTCCGCTCCAGCCATTCCTGATCCTGCAGCGCCGCGAGCGCCCCCGCCTGCGCCATCAGGTTGACGCCGAAATGGTTGCGGATGCGGTCAAAGCCGCGGATGACGCCGGGCGCCCCCAGCGCATAGCCGATCCGCGCACCTGCCATGCCATAGGCCTTTGAGAACGTCCGCAGCCGCAGCACGCGGGAATCGTCCGGGTCGATGCGGGGCAGGGCAGGGGCGAATTCGCCGTAGGCCTCGTCCAGCAGCATCAGCATGTCGGGGGGCAGGGCGGCCACGGCGGCCTCGATCGCCTTGGGCGGATGCCAGCCGGCCATCGGGTTGTCGGGATTGCACAGATAGACGATGCGCGCGCCGGTCTCGTGCGCCCGCGCGACCAGTGCCGCGGGGTCCTGCATGTCGCCCCGATAGGGCACCCGATGCAGCACGCCCCCGAAGCCCGCGACATGGTAATCGAAGGTCGGATAGCCCCCCAGCGAGGTCACGACCCCGTCGCCCGGCCCGACCATCAGCCGCACGGCCAGCCCCAGAAGCCCGTCGATGCCCTCGCCGATCACAAGATGATCGGAGGTGCAGCCCAGCCGTTCCGCCAGGGCCGCGCGCAGGTCGTGGCTGGTGGGGTCGGCATATTTCCACGATTCGCCCACTGCCTCTCGCATGGCTGCGACCGCGCGGGGCGAGGGGCCGAAGCCGTTCTCGTTGGCCCCCAGCCGCGCCCGGAAGGGCGCGCCGCGCTGGCGTTCCAGTGTCTCGGGGCCGACGAAGGGC
>CALLYR010000098.1 GCA_937859005.1 uncultured Paracoccus sp.
GTCCTGCAGCAAGCTGGCATAGACGGCGCGCAGGCTCTCGGGCGGGGTGGCGCCCATGCGCGCAAAATGCGGGCGCAGCCGGTCCAGCCAGGCAGCTTCTGCCGCGGGGTCTTGCGGGGCCGGCCGGTGGCAGAAAACGTTGACGCCCCAGCTGCGGTCCGTCAGCGCGGCAGTGTCCGCCATCGCCTGCGCCGCCGCCTGCGGGCTCATCGCGCCCAGGCCCAGGCAGCCAAGCCCGCCCGCGTTCGACACCGCCGCCGCCAGCGCGGGCGTCGAGGTGCCTGCCATCGGCGCCTGGATCACCGGCAGTTTCAGCCCCAGCGCATTCACCAGATCGAGCATCTTTCCCCCTTTGCCGCCATCGGGATGATTGCGGGGATGCGGGGCCGCGTCCAGCCCCCGCCAGCCCCTTGCGCGGCAAGAGGCGTGCCGGGCAGGGCTTTGCGCCCCTGATGCCCAGCTCCGGCCCGCAAGGCTCGGCGCCCGGATGCGGCGCGCCGGGACGGCGGAACAGGCGCGGCCCGCCGCCCCGTGCGGCATGGTGGGCAGGGCATGCATGGCGAAACCTGACTTCCTGCTCTGCATGTGGTGCAGCAAAAAGCTTCCTCCGGCCCGGTGAACGGGCCTGAACCCTGTCCGGCGTCCTGCCGCCTTTCATCCTGATCGGGGTCCCCGGTGAGCCGCCCGCACCACCCGGCCGCAGCGGTTGCTTCACGCCTCGGGCTGCGCGATCCTGCGCGCCGGCAAGGAACGCCGAACTGGCATGCCACGCATCAAACGCCCTGTCCGCGCATGAGCGATGAGAGGGCGGAAAAGCCGAGAAGATCGCCGGGACATCCTGCAGCGGTACAGGGCTGCATGTCCGGGACGGGTCCGGGTGTTCTGTTCCGCGCCTGCCGCTTGGCAAGGCGACCCCCGGCCTCGTTGCCGCCATCCGTGCGGCTTCGGCAGGCTTCGGGGCGCATGAACCGGGCAGCGCCCTTTCCGGCGGGAATGCCCTGCGGATCAAGCCGCAGTCCTGCCCGGCCGGCGGCTGCGCCTGCGCAAGGGTCCAGCCGCTCGGAAAGCTTCCCCGCAGCAGGCGAGTGCGGAACAGGATGTTCTTTCGGTCCCTGGAAACCAGCCCTGACAGACGCCCCTGGCGGACAGGATGAATCGTGCCTCCGGTCCCCTCCGCGTCCCGGCCCTACAGCAAGCCGCTGCCGCGAAAGCTCAATTCGCGACTTTTGCCGATGATGAGATGGTCGTGGACGGTGATCCCCATTGTGCCGGCGGCCGCCACGATGGCCTCGGTCATGGTAATGTCGGCCTGGCTGGGGGTCGGATCGCCACTGGGATGATTGTGGACCAGGATCAGGGCACTGGCGCTTAGCTCCAGCGCGCGGCGGACGATCTCGCGCGGATAGACGGGGACGTGATCGACGGTGCCTTTCGCCTGTTCCTCGTCGGCGATCAGGACGTTCTTGCGGTCCAGATACAGCACCCGGAACTGTTCGATCGCGCCATGCGCCATCGCGGTGTGGCAGTAATCGACCAGCGCGTCCCAGCTGGATAGCAAGGGGCGGTGCATCACGCGTGACCGCGCCAGCCGCTGCGCCGCCCCCTCGACGATCTTCAGTTCGGCAACGACGGCGGGACCCACGCCCTCGACCTGCAAGAGCCGGGCAGGCTCGGCCGACAGCACGCGGTTGAAATCGCCGAAGCGTTCGATCAGTCGGCGCGCCAGCGGCTTCATGTCCATGCGCGGCACTGCGCGGAACAGGACCAGTTCCAGCAACTCGTAATCGGGCATCGCCGCGGCCCCGCCCTGCATGAACCGTTCCCGCAGGCGGGTGCGATGCTGGGCAATGTAGCTGGGCAGCTTGGCTGCCTTTCCCTGTTCCGGGAGAAGGGACGGGGGGACGACCACCTCATCATCCGCCTCAAAGGCGAAAAGCGAGGGCGAGGCTTCCTGAAAGGCGCGATTCCCGGTCATGCGGGCAGCCTCGCATGGCAGGGTTAAGGCATGGTTAACGGCGGCAGGCCGCTCAGTTGCCCAAGCCTTCCCAGAAATTCTTGATCTTGCTGAAAAAGTTCGAAGTCTCGGGGTGGTTGTCGGCCTGAATTCCCTCGAACTCGCGCAGCAGTTCGCGCTGCCGCGCGGTCAGGTTCACCGGCGTTTCCACCGACAACTCGATCAGCATGTCGCCCGGCTCGCCGTTCATCCCCGCCCCGTGGCGCAGGGGCGGCATGCCCTTGCCGCGCAGGCGCATCTGGCGGCCGGTCTGGCTGCCCGCCTGCACCTTGACGCGCGACCGGCCGCCGTCGATCGTGGGCACCTCGACTTCGCCGCCCAAGGCTGCGGTGACCATGCTGACCGGAACCTGGCAGGCCAGCATCCGCCCGTCGCGCATGAAGATCGGATGGTCCGCCACCTCGACAAAGATGTAAAGATCGCCGGGCGGGCCGCCGCGCAGGCCCGCCTCGCCCTCGCCCGCCAGGCGGATGCGGGTGCCGGTTTCCACCCCAGCGGGGATCGTCACCGACAGGCTGCGGTCCTGTTCGACCCGGCCCGCGCCGTGGCAGTCCTTGCAGGGATTCTTCACGATCTGGCCGTGGCCGTTGCAGGTGGGGCAGGTCCGTTCGATCGTGAAGAAGCCCTGGCTTGCGCGCACCTTGCCCATGCCCGAACAGGTGGGGCAGGACGCAGGCTCGACCGCGCCCTCGGCGCCGGTGCCGTTGCATTCCTCGCAGGCGACCGAGCCGGGCACGGTGATCTGCTTCTGCAACCCGGTGAAGGCCTCCTCCAGCGAGATTTCCATGTTGTAGCGCAGGTCGGCGCCGCGTTCGCGCCCGCCGGAGGAGCGGCGGCGCCCGCCGCCCATCATCTCGCCGAAGATGTCCT
>CALLYR010000099.1 GCA_937859005.1 uncultured Paracoccus sp.
AGCGGCAGGTCCGGGAAATCCGGCCCCGGCTCGAAGATGCGATAGCTGCGGATGCTCAGGTCGTCACCGACCTCCATCCAGACCACGCAGCCGGCCGGACGCCGCGCCAGCGCAAGCCTGATCTTCTGCGAGGCTGTGCTGCTGGCCAGCCTGCTGGCCTTGAATTGGACGTGCCGTGTCGTGGTCCGGCCGGACAGCACCGGGTCATACCCGCCGGCGTCGAACGCCGAATGCAGGATCTCGACATCGAAGACGCCCCGCTGCCACAGACGTTGCAGCAGCGAGGCGGTCAGTCGGTGTTCCAGGATGACTTCGCGCAGGACCGAGTGGCGCGAGTGGGCCTCGCGCCAGTCCGTCGTCATGCCAGCATGCCGACCGGGTTTTCCAGGTTTTCCACGATGGCGGCCAGCAGTTGCGCCCCCAGCGCGCCGTCGATCACCCGGTGATCGACCGACAGCGTCATCGACATCACGTTGCGGATGACGATTTCGCCGTTTTCGACCACGGGGGTCTGGATGCCCGCGCCCACGGCAAGGATCGCGCCATGCGGCGGGTTGATGACCGCGTCGAAGTTCTCGATCCCGAACATGCCGAGGTTCGAGATCGCGAAGCTGCCGCCCTGATATTCGTGGGGGGCAAGCTTTTTCGTCTTGGCGCGGTTGGCGAGATCCTTCATTTCCGCCGACAGCGCCGAAAGGGTCTTCTTGTCGGCGTCCTTCAGGACCGGGGTGAACAGGCCCCCCTCGATCGCGACGGCCACCGCCACGTCCGAAGGTTTCAGCTTGATGATCCGGTCGCCCGCCCAGACGGCATTCGCATCCGGCACCTGTTGCAGGGCAAGCGCGCAGGCCTTGATGACGAAGTCGTTGACCGACAGCTTCACCCCCCTGCCTTCGAGTTGCTTGTTCAGCGTCCCCCGGAATTCCATCAGCGCGTCCAGCTTGGCCGAGCGACGCAGATAGAAATGCGGGATGGTCTGTTTCGCCTCGCCCAGACGCGCGGCGATGGTGCGGCGCATTCCGTCCAGCGCGACCTCTTCGGTCTCGCGGCCTTCGAGCAGCTTTTTCACCGTCTCGTAGCTCATGCCCTGCGGGGCAGCAGCCGCTGCGGCGGGGGCTGCGGCTTTCGGCGCGGCAGCTTCGGCCGGGACCGCCGCGGCGGCAGGCTTGGCCGCGCCGGGGCGAGCAGCCTCGACATCGGCCTTGACGATCCGGCCGCGCGGGCCGGTGCCGGTGATGCCCGACAGGTCAATCCCCCGTTCGGCCGCGATGCGGCGCGCAAGCGGCGAGGCGAAGACCCGGCCGCTCTTGTCGTGCGCGGGCGCGGCGGGTTTCGCCTGTTCCGCCGTCGGCTGGGCGGATTGCGGTGCCTTGGCAGGCGCGTCTTCGGCCTTGGCAGGCGCGGCTCCGGCGGCCTTCGGCGCGGCCACGCTCGATGCGTCCTCGCCTTCCTCCAGCATGACGGCGATGGGGGTGTTGACCTTCACCCCCTGGGTGCCCTCGGCGATCAGGATCTTGCCGACGGTGCCTTCATCGACCGCCTCGAATTCCATCGTGGCCTTGTCGGTCTCGATCTCGGCCAGGATGTCGCCGGATTTCACCGTGTCGCCTTCCTTGACCAGCCATTTGGCCAGCGTCCCTTCCTCCATCGTGGGGGACAGGGCGGGCATCAGGATTTCGGTTGCCATATGCGTGTCCCCTTACCGATAGGTCACTTTGCGGACGGCCTCGGCCACCTCGGCGGCCGTGACCAGCGCAAGTTTTTCGAGATTCGCCGCATAGGGCATCGGCACGTCCTTGCCGGTGCAGTTGATGACCGGCGCGTCCAGCCAGTCGAAGGCGTTTTCCATCAGATATGCGCTGATGTGGTTGCCGATGGACCCCACGGGGAAGCCTTCCTCGACCGTGACGCAGCGGTTGGTCTTTTGCACCGATTTCAGCACGGTCGCATAATCCAGCGGACGCAGGGTGCGCAGGTCGACCACCTCGGCCTCGATCCCGTCTTTCACCAGCAGTTCCGCCGCTTCCAGCGCATGGGCCATGCCGATGCCGAAGCTGACGATGGTCACGTCCTTGCCTTTGCGGGCGACGCGGGCCTTGCCGAAGGGGATGGTGAAGTCGTCCATCTGCGGCACGTCGAAGCTGCGGCCATAGAGGATCTCGTTTTCAAGGAAGATCACCGGATTCGGATCGCGGATCGCGGTCTTCAGCAACCCTTTTGCATCCGCGGCGGTATAGGGCATCACCACCTTCAGCCCCGGAATGGCCGCATACCACGCGGCGTAATCCTGCGAATGCTGGGCGCCCACGCGGGCCGCCGCGCCGTTCGGGCCGCGGAACACCATCGGCGCGCCCATCTGGCCGCCCGACATGTACAGCGTCTTGGCGGCCGAGTTGATGATGTGGTCGATCGCCTGCATGGCGAAGTTGAAGGTCATGAACTCGACGATGGGACGCAGGCCGCCGAAGGCCGCGCCGACGCCGATGCCGGCAAAGCCGTGTTCGGAAATCGGCGTGTCCACCACCCGGCGCGGACCGAAGCGGTCGAGCAACCCCTGGCTGATCTTGTAGGCGCCCTGGTATTCGCCGACCTCCTCGCCCATCAGGAACACGGTCTCGTCGCGTTCCATCTCTTCGGCCATGGCCTCGCGCAGCGCCTCGCGCACGGTCATCGGCTTGACGGTCGTGCCCTCGGGCCAGTCGGGGGATTCGTCGGGTTCGGGGGTGTTCACGGCTTCGACCGCGGATTTCGCGGCGGCGGGGGCGCGGTCCGGGGTTTCGCCCGTCTCGTCGCGGCTGGCCTCGCCCTGGCCGGGCCGGGCCGCGGGTTCCTTCGCCGCAGGGGCGGCATCGGCCGATTCGCCTTCCTCCAGCAGCATGGCGATGGGGGTGTTGACCTTCACCCCCTGGGTGCCCTCGGCCACCAGCAGGCGGCCGACGGTGCCTTCATCGACCGCCTCGAACTCCATCGTGGCCTTGTCGGTCTCGATCTCGGCCAGGATGTCGCCGGATTTCACCGTGTCGCCTTCCTTGACCAGCCATTTGGCCAACGTCCCTTCCTCCATCGTGGGGGACAGGGCGGGCATCAGGATTTCGGTTGCCATTGTCGCGCCCCTCTCAGACGTTCTGGTCCTGCGCCGCGGCTTGCGGCACGGCGTCGGCATAGATGTCGGTCCACAGTTCCTCCAGCGGCGGCTCGGGGCTTTCGCGGGCGAAGTCGGCGGAATCGTTCACGATGTCCTTGATCTCCTTGTCGATGGCCTTCAGGTCGTCCTCGGACGCGTGCTTGCCGGTCAGCAGCAGGGTGCGGACATGCTCGATCGGGTCGCGTTCGTCGCGGACCTTCTGGACCTCTTCGCGGGTGCGGTATTTCGCGGGGTCCGACATCGAATGGCCGCGATAGCGATAGGTCATCATCTCAAGGATATACGGACCCTTGCCCGCGCGGCAGTGGGCGATCGCCTTTTCGCCGGCGGCCTTGACCGCCAGCACGTCCATGCCGTCCACCTGTTCGCCGGGGATGCCGAACGCCTCGCCCCGGCCATACAGCGTCGTGGATTTGGTGGACCGCTTCATGCTGGTCCCCATGGCATAGCCGTTGTTCTCGATCACGAAGATGACCGGCAGTTCCCACAGTTCGGCCATGTTATAGGTTTCATAGACCTGCCCCTGGTTCGAGGCGCCGTCCCCGTAATAGGTGAAGGTCACGCGGCCGTTGCCCAGATACTTGTCGGCGAATGCCAGGCCCGCGCCCAGCGGCACCTGCGCGCCCACGATCCCATGGCCGCCATAGAAATGGCTTTCCTTGGAAAACATGTGCATCGAGCCGCCCTTGCCCTTGGAATAGCCGCCGATGCGGCCGGTCAGCTCGGCCATGACGCCCCGCGCCTCCATCCCGCTGGCCAGCATGTGGCCATGATCGCGGTAACTGGTGATGCGCTTGTCGCCTTTCTCGGCGGCGGCCTCCAGGCCCACCACCACGGCTTCCTGCCCGATATACAGATGGCAGAAGCCCCCGATCAGGCCCATGCCGTAAAGCTGACCCGCCTTCTCCTCGAACCGGCGGATCAGCAGCATGTCGCGGTAATGTTTCAGCAGTTCATCCCGCGACACATTGGGCTGTGCCGCGGCGGTATCGTCCTGGGGGACAGAGGGTTTCCTGGCCATGCGTATCCTCCGGCTGTCGTGGCGGGATAGTTCAACGTTGAACTATCGTTAGACACGGTCTGGGGACGGGTGCAACACAAAATATGACGTGGCGTCAGGGAATGATCAGTTCATCCCCGCGCACCACGCCCAGCACATCGCGGGCGCGTTCATCGAGCAGATCGAGGTCCAGATAATTGTCCGACAGCCGGTGCGTCAGGTTGCGCATCCGGTCCACGTCGGATTTCAGCGCGTCGCGCTGTGCCTGCAGCTCGGCGGTTTCCGATTCGAGTTGCACCCGCCGCAGGATGCCCGACGGCCCCTGCACCGCGGCAAAGGCGAAATACATCCCCAGCAACAGCATCAGAAGAAAATAGATGACGGCGCTGATCGGCAGGGTCTTGGTCATGGTCTGGTTCCCGGGGCTGGCGCCGGATCATGCCACAGCGCCGCGCGCGGGGAAATGCGTCAGCTCAGCAGATCGTCCAGCACCAGCGCCATGACGCGGGCCGAATCCAGCATGTCGCGCACTCCGATCCATTCGTCGGGCTGATGGGCCAGGTCCAGCACGCCGGGGCCATAGGCGATGCAGTTTTGCAGCCGGCCGATGCGGTCGATATGCTTCTGGTCATAGGTGCCGGGGCTGACGACATAGCCCGCCTGAACCCCCAGCACCCGCTCGATCGCGGCGGCGGTGGTGCGGACCACCGGCGCATCCTTGTCGGTCATCGACGGGATCACCTCGAACAGGTCGCGGATCTCGTAACGGAAACCGGGCCGCTCTGCCCGGATGCGTTCCAGCAGGGCGGTAATCTCGGCCTTCACCTCGGTCAGTTCCTCCTCGATCAGGAACCGGCGGTCGATGACGATGCGGCAGCGGTCGGGGACGCAAGGGGCGGGCAGGCCGGTATAATCCGGGTCCTGTTCCAGTGCGCCCCCGTGGATCGAGTTGATGTTCAGCGTGCTGGACCGCGCCCCTTCGGGAATCACCGGCATTTCAGTGCGCTTGGCCCTCAGCAGGGGGAACAGGGCGCGCTCCATTTCCTCGATCACGGCGCCCATGTGGCGGATGGCGCAGTCGCCCAGGAACGGCATCGAGCCATGGGCGATGCGGCCCTGCGTCTCGATTTCCGCCCACCAGACGCCGCGATGGCCCAGGCAGATGCGGTCCTTGTGCAGGGGTTCGGGGATGATGACGTGCTGGACATCGGCAAAGCGGCCCGCTTCGGCCAGATAGGCCACGCCCCCGAAGCCGCCCGATTCCTCGTCCGCCGTCGCGCTGATCTCGATGGTGCCGGCATGGCCGGGATTCTCTGCGACGAAAGCTTCGGCCGCGATGATGCTGGCGGCCAGCCCGCCTTTCATGTCGCAGGCGCCGCGGCCATAGATGCGATCCTCGGCCGCGTCGTATTCGCCCCCGAAGGGATCGCGGGTCCAGCCCTGGCCCACCTCGACCACATCGTGGTGGCTGTTGAAATGCACGCAGTCGCCGGGGCGGCCGCCCCGATGACGGGCGATGACGTTCCAGCGGGGATATCTTTCGCTGTCCCCCGGCGTGCCATGGGCGCGGATCAGTTCGACCTGCCAGCCCTGACCCTCCATCCGCGCGGCGATGAAGTCGCAGATGTCGCGGTAATGCCGGCCGGGCGGGTTCAGCGTCGGGATGCGGATCAGGTCGCGGGTCAACGCGATCAGGTCGTCGCGGCGGGATTCGATGGCATGGGTCAGGCGTTCCATGCCGGGCAGCCTAGGCGCAGGGGCAGGGGGCTGCAATCGGCCCGGCAGCGGAGCGGGGCGCAGCCCCCGACCCGGACCGGGCGGATGCGCCGGTTGCCCGGAAGCCGGGCCGTCATGGGTGTCCAGCCACGGAGGCTGCCCGCGCGGGAACGGCGCGGCTTTGCGCGGCGTTCGCCCTGGACATGGGGGCTGCGCCGGCGCTTTCGCTGTTTCCCTTTGCCGCCTGTCCTGCGATCATCCGCCCCGTCGCTTACCGCCGAGGAGATTCCATGAGAACGGTTCAGGTCGTGCTGGGTGTCCTGTTCGGGGTGCTGGTGTTCCTGTTTCTGGATTACGCGCTGCCGTCGCGGGACACGGTGCGGATCACCAACACCTATAACAAGCTGACCGATCTGGGCTGGAACCGGGTCTTTTTCGCCTCACCCGACACCGGGACGGTCGAAAACACGCAAGGTCTGCGCGATGTCCGCTTCATCGAAAGCGTGCGGCCGAACGGAAAGCCGCTGGTCTTTCGGAACGAGGACACGGGCCTGATCTGGCCGCCCTATTTCAAATACGACAGTTCGAACCTGCATGCGGTGGCATCGGATCTGAAATCCAGCGCGGACAATCCCAGATGGGTCAGCGTGACCTCCTATGGCTGGCGGATCTCCTGGGCCTCGATTTTTCCGAATGCGATTTCCATCCGCCCGCTGGCAGAACCTGCGGAAAAGCCGGTGAACTGGCTGGCGATGACGATTCTGGGCGTGCTGGGCGCGATATTGTTCCTGATCTGGCGCATGTGGAACCGGTTTCTGGCGCGCCAGGGAACGGCCGTGCGGATGGAACAGGGCCGTCCGCGGGGCTGGCGCGGCTGGCGGCCGGGACGATGACGAAAAGCCCCGCCGGCAAAGGCGGGGCAGCGGTGTCGGAAAACCGTCCTTACCGTTCCAGATGGCTTTCGAGGAACCACAGATCCTTGTCGGCCTGACGCGAGGCCTCGGTCAGCAGATCGGCCGTGTCCTGGTCGCCCGCCTCGTCCACGGCATCGATCCCCTCGCGCACGCGCCCGCCGTAAGCGCGCATCCGGGTGCAGATTTCGCGCAGGTGATCCTGAACCGCCGTCAGGTCGGTGGGATAGGGGGGCAGCCTTGTGTTGCCCGCCACCTCTTCCACCGTGCCTACGGCCACGCCGTCCAGTTGCTGGATGCGTTCGGCCATGCTGTCGATATTCGGGTCCAGCCGTGCCTTGACCGCATCCAGCAGTTCATGCACCGCGATGAAGTTCGGCCCTTTCAGGTTCCAGTGCGCCTGCTTCAGCGCCAGCGACAGCGAAGTCCCGTCCGTCATGCAGGCCTGCAATTCCTTGATCGCGGTCTTGCGGGCGTTGTCTTCCAGGCCTTTCAGATCGACGGCCATGCTCGTCTCCTTTCATGCGGTTGTGTTGCCCGGTCAACGGGCGGGAACAGAAGGGGTTCCCCCTGCATGGCAGGGTCCCGGAAATGGAAACGGCGCCCGCGAAGGGGCGCCGTCCGAAAGGGTCGATGGGTTCGCGCGATCAGGCGGTGGCCTGCTGGATGAACTTTACCGCATCGCCGAAGGTCTGGATGGTTTCGGCCGCATCGTCCGGGATTTCGATGCTGAATTCCTCTTCGAAGGCCATCACCAGTTCGACGGTGTCCAGGCTGTCGGCGCCCAGATCGTCGATGAACGAGGCGGTCTCGGTCACCTTGTCCTCTTCCACGCCCAGATGTTCGACGACGATCTTCTTCACGCGATCCGCGATGTCGCTCATGTCTCGTTCCTCAGTTGCGGGCTGTCCGCCCGGATGCAGCCGGCAAGTGAACCGGCGACAGCCGCGGGCGGTTCCCTGCGGCCTTGGACCGGGGATATAGCAACGCGCGCGGCGTCTGCAACCGCTTTCACACGGGACGCTCACGCACGCGCGACGGGGTTCAGACCATCGCCATGCCGCCGTTCACATGCAGCGTGGTGCCGGTGACATAGCCGCCCTGGGGGCTGGCCAGATACAGCACGGCGGCGGCGATATCGTCGGGGCTGCCCATGCGGCCGGCGGGAATCTGTCCCAGAATCCGCGACTTCTGCTCGTCGGTCAGGCTGTCGGTCATCGCGGTTTCGATGAAGCCGGGCGCCACGCAGTTCACGGTGATCCCGCGGGAGGCGACCTCATAGGCCAGGCTTTTCGACATGCCGACCAGCCCCGCCTTGGCGGCGGCATAGTTGCCCTGGCCGGGGTTGCCGGTGGCGCCCACGACGGATGTGATGCTGACGATGCGCCCCCAGCGCGCCTTCATCATGCCGCGCAGCACCCCGCGGGCCAGGCGAAAGGACGAGGTCAGGTTCACCTCGATCACCTGCGCCCATTCCTCGTCCGACATGCGCATGAACAGGTTGTCCCGCGTGATCCCGGCGTTGTTGACCAGGATATCGACGGACCCCATCGCCTGCGCGGCCTGTTTCGGCAGCGCCTCGACCGCGGCGGGGTCGGACAGGTTGGCGGGGACGACATGCGCCCGGTCCCCGAGGCGGTCGGCCAGTTCGCGCAGCGGCGCCTCGCGCGTCCCCGACAGCGCCACCGTTGCGCCCGCACCGTGCAGGGCTGCGGCGATGGCCCCCCCGATACCACCCGAGGCGCCGGTGATCAGCGCGGTCTTTCCGGTCAGGTCGAACATGCCAGCCCCTTTCATCTTGCCAGAAATATCCTATGGACTTCCGAGCGCCCGGAAAACAGTCCGGTGGACTGTTTTCAGCAAGGAAGGCCACGGCAGTGGCCCGAGCGCCCGGAAAACAGTCCGGTGGACTGTCTTCAGCAAGGAAGGCCACGGCAGCCGCAAAGGGCCAGCAGGGAGCTCCCGTCCGTCCCTCAGCCCTTCAGCGCCGCGATGTCCTCGGGCGTGCCGATGCTGCGGGTCGCGGCGGCCGGCACGATGCGGCGGATCATTCCGGTCAGCGCCTTGCCCGCGCCGATTTCCCAGAATTCGGTGACGCCGGCCTGCGCCATGGCCGCCACGGATTCGCGCCAGCGCACCGCGCCCGTCACCTGTTCCACCAGCAGCCGCCGGATC
>CALLYR010000100.1 GCA_937859005.1 uncultured Paracoccus sp.
GGGAATGGCTCGATGAGGCCGGCCGCGCGATGGAGGACGCCGAACAGGCGCTGCGCGAGGATGATGCCGCAGGCGCGCTGGACCGTCAGGCCGACGCCATCGAGGCCATGCGCGAGGGGATGCGCGCGCTGGGCGATCTGGCCCACGAACAGGCCGGGCAGAGCGGGCAGGAAGGCGGCCAGCAGCAAGGAGCGGACGGCCAGCAGCCCGGCGAAAGCGGCAGCAGCCGGCAGGGCGGCGGCGAAGGGATGCCTTATGACCGCGGCCCGTCGCGCGATCCCCTGGGCCGCGAAACTCCCGGACAGGGCGGCAATGTCGCCACCGGCGAGGCCCTGGAGGAAGGCGAACGTCAGGCCGGCCGCGCCCGCGACCTGCAGGAGGAAATCCGCCGCCGCAGCGGCGAACGCGATCGCCCGCGGGACGAACGCGACTATCTGGGCCGGTTGCTGGAGCGGTTCTGAAGGCGCGGCGCGGTGCGCCGCCTTTCTAGTCGCCCGAGGAGCCGCGAATGAGATTCGCGCCTTGGTCCAGCAGCCGTTCGGCCTGCGTGGCCAGTACCGCGCGGCCCTGATCGACGCGCGCGCGCCATTCCATCAGTTGCGCCCCGGCCGCCCCCTGGTCCGCCAGCCGCGGCGCCAGCGCATAAAGTGCGACCGCCGCCAGCGCCGCCGCGATTGCCAGCCCGAACCCCAGATCATAGCCGCGCCCGTCGCGCGTCCTGGGCGGGGGCGGGGCGTCATGCGCCGGATGCCGGTAGATTGCCGAAGCGGTTCGCGGCGCGGACCCGGGAACGGACGGAAATGCAGCAGGAGCGCCTGCCCCCGCGGGCAAAGCGGCAAGGCCCGCGCCGGAAAGGGGCAGGGAGGGGTCCGCAGCGCGGCCGGGGCGATTCGAAGCGCCCCCGACTGCGCTGTTCGCGTCCATGTGTGTGGCGGGGCGGGATTCATGCACTGCGCCCGCGCGCGAGGCGGGGGCGGGAGGTGCGGCCAGGGCAGAGAGTCCGGCGCGAGCCGGGCCGCCGTTTTCCCCCTCCTGCGTCCGCCCGGCCCTGCCGTCGCTTTCCTGCGGTGCGGCCAGGGGGACGGTTCCGTCAGATGCCGCGCTTTCGGCTGCGCGGGTCTTCAGCTCGCGGGCGGCTTCCTCGCGCAGGATCTCGATCACCGAATCGCTCAGCGGACGGCTCAGGACCGGACGGGCGGCGGGATCGAAGGCGTCAGCCGGGGGCGAGGCGCGCCACATATGGCCGCAGGCGGAACATCCGACCTCGCGGCCCGCAGTCGGAATCGCCGCAGCGTCGATTTCATATTGAGCGCCGCAGCGCGGGCAGGTCAGGCGCATCTTTTCCGTCCATGGGCGACCCGCCGGGGGCCTCGTGATTTCTGGTCATTGCCGCCGGGACGTTCTATCAACGCCCGGCCCGGACGCCAAGCTGGCCGGGCGAAGGAGGGCGTGGCGTGATCGAGATGCGGGATGTTGCCTTTGGCTATCGGGGCGGAGACGAACTGTTTCGGGACATCACGCTGACGCTGCCGCGCGGCTCGTTCCATTTCCTGACCGGGCCCTCGGGGTCGGGCAAGACCACGTTCCTGCGGTTGTGCATTGCCGATCTGCTGCCCACGCGCGGCCGGCTGACCGGATTCGGGCAGGACGTGACGACGCTGGGCCGCGATGCCATCGCCGCGCTGCGCCGCCGGATCGGGGTCGTCCATCAGGACACGCAGTTCCTGGACCATCTGCCGGTCGCGGAAAACATCGCCCTGCCGGTGGTGGTCGCGGGCGAGCCTGTGGACACGGGGTCGATCCGCGACCTGCTGGCCTGGGTGCAGATGACGGCGCAGGCGCGCGCGCTGCCCCCGGCGCTGTCGGGGGGCGAACGCCAGCGGGCGGCGCTGGCACGGGCGGTGATCCTGTCCCCGGATCTGATTCTGGCGGACGAGCCGACGGGCAATCTGGACTGGGACATGTCGATGAAACTGTTGCAGCTTCTGATAGAGCTGAACCATTCGGGCAAGACGGTGCTGATCGCGACGCACGACCTGAACCTGATTCGCGCGGCCAAGCAGCAGGTCGCGGCGCGGGTGCTGCGCATCGCGGGCGGCACGGTGCAGATCGCGGGGGCGGACCTGTGAGCGACGGCCGCACCGATCCCGCAGCGCCCGCCAGCGATGCCCCCCGCCGCAAGACCCGTCTGCCCAGGGCCGACCTGAAGGCGCTGGATTTCCTCACCCTGTGGCGCGGCCTGACCGGACGCGAGGCGGGCATGGCCGACCGCATCGTGCCGCCGACCGGCCATACGGCGAAGCTGACCGTCTTTACCGCTGGGGCGATGGCGTTCCTTGCCGTATTCGCGCTGGCGCTGTCACTGGCCACGGGGCGGCTGGCCGACCGCTGGTCCGAAGGGCTGGCGCGCACCGTCACCATCCGCGTCTCGGCCCCCGCCGACCGGATCGACGCGCAGGTTGCCGCCGTCATGGCCGCGCTGGACACGACCCCCGGCGTCGAATCCGCGCGCGAATTGCCGCCGCAGGATGTGGAAAAGCTGCTGGAGCCGTGGTTCGGCCCCGATGTCCCGGTGGATGTGCTGCCGGTTCCCCGCCTGATCGAGGTGAATCAGGACGGCCGCGATTTCGATGCCGAGGCGCTGTCCCTGCGGCTGGCGGGCGAGGCGCCGGGTGCGGTCGTTGACGATCACACCCGCTGGCGCCAGCCGCTGGTATCGGCGGCGCAACGGCTGCGGGTGCTGGGCTGGCTGTCGCTGGGGCTGATCGCAGCGGCTTCGGGGGCGATGATCTCGCTTGCGGCGCAGGCGGCGCTGGCGGCGAACGGGCAGGTGATCCGGGTCATGCGGCTGATCGGGGCGCGCGACATCACCATCGCCACTGCCTTTGTCCGCCGGTTCACCCGGCGCGCGGCGCTGGGGGCGGCGGTGGGAACAGCAGCGGGGATGCTGGCGGTCATGGCGCTGCCCGACATGCAGGAGGCGGGCGGGTTCCTGACCGGGCTGGGGTTCCAGGGCTGGGGCTGGCTGTGGCCGCTGCTGATTCCGCCGGTGGCGGCGGCGACAGGCTTTGCCGCGACGCGCCGCGCGGCGCTGCGGATTCTGCGCGAAGTGCGCTGATGGCGCGCTCGGGTCATGCGCCGGGGCGGCTGGGGCCGCTGTGGTGGCTGCGCACGGCCAGCTATTACCTCCATGTCGGGCTTGCGACCGTGGTGCTGGGCCTGTGGGGCCTGCCCAAGGCGATGTTGCAGGGGCGCACGGGGGCACAGCGGGTGGCGACCGTCTGGATCGCGCATATGCTGCGTGCGGCGCGCTGGCATTTCGGCGTCCGGGTCGAGGTGCGCGGCACGCCGCCCAACTTCGACTGCATCGTCGCCGCCAAGCACCAGAGCTTTCTGGACATTCTCGCCATCGCGCAGGCCTGTCCGCAGCGCGCCTTCATCATGAAGAAGGAAGTCATGCGCGTGCCGATCATGGGCTGGTTCGCGCGCGAAGTGGGGTCCGTCCCTATCGACCGGGCGCGGGGGCGCGATGCGCGCGTCGCGATGGTCGCTGCCGTCCGCGCCGCCATGGCGCGGGGTCTGGGCCAGCTCATCATCTATCCCGAAGGCACCCGCACCCGCCCCGGCGAACGCCGCCCGTGGAAGGCAGGCGTCGCGATCCTTTACGCGCAGACCGGCCTGCCTTGCCAGCCGGTCGCGACCAATGCGGGGATGTTCTGGCCGAAAGGCGGGATGCGCGTGCGCCCCGGCGTCGCGGTGATCGAGTTCCTGCCGCCGGTGCCCCCCGGCCTGTCCGCTTCCGCACTGATGGCGCAGGTCGAGCCGCAGGTCGAGGCGGCGTCCGACCGGCTGATGGCCGATGCGGGGCTGGGGCTGCCGCCGCGCTGAGCGGGCGGGGTGGACAAACCGCCGCAGGGTTTCTAGCTGTCCCCTTTGCGTTCCCTGCGGAGCCTGCCTCAATGCCCCCCATCATCGAGATCGACCGCCTGTCCAAGCGATACGGCAGCGGCACCCACGCGCTGGAGGATGTCAGCCTGTCGATCGAACAGGGCGAGATCCTCGCGCTGCTGGGGCCGAACGGGGCGGGAAAGACCACGCTGATTTCCATCATCTGCGGGCTGGTGGTGCCGACGGACGGCACCGTGCGTGTGGGGGGCCACGACATCCGCACCGACTGGCGCGCGGCGCGCCGGCTGATCGGGCTGGTCCCGCAGGAAATCGCGCTGGAGCCGTTCGAGACCGTCCTGAACACCGTCCGCTTCACCCGCGGCCTTTACGGCGAAGGCCCGGACGAGGCGTATCTGGAACAGGTGCTGCGCAGCCTTGCCCTGTGGGACAAGCGGGACGCCAAGACGCGCGAGTTGTCGGGCGGCATGAAGCGGCGGGTGCTGATCGCCAAGGCGCTGAGCCACGAGCCG
>CALLYR010000101.1 GCA_937859005.1 uncultured Paracoccus sp.
CAGGATGGCGCGGCCTCAGCCGCTCAGCCCCGCGCGCATCCGGGGCGCGCCCCGCGCGATCAGCACGGAGTAGATCGCGCCCGCGGCGACAAAGGCCGCGGGGGCCGAGAAGGATGCCGCCGTTCCCCCCGCGAAATGCAGCGCAAGCCCGATGGCCGAGGCGCCGAGCCACGCCCCCAGTCCCGCCGGGTTGACCGCGCGCGTGGTCCCCGCCGCGACCAGACGGCGGTCCTGTTCCGCGCCCGCCGCGCCGCCCGCGCGGATATGGGCCAGCGCGATCGCGACCCAGGCCACGACGAAAATGCCCTGCCAGGCCAGCGCCTGCAGGATATAGGCGAACACATCCGCCAGCATCAGCGCATAGACGATGGCCCCGGTCACGCAGGCCCAGACCGTCTTGGGCAGATGCAGCCGCAGCGCGGTCTGGGCAAAGGCCTCCATGTTGACGGCGGCAAGGTAATAGTTGGCGGTGTTGATGCGGGTCTGGGTGATCCAGACGAAGGCCAGTCCCCCCAGTCCCATCAGCTGGATCAGGGCAAAGACCACCGAAACCTCGGTCACGCCGCCCTCGGTCGGCAGGCTGGCCGCAAGAAAGATCCCGGCCAGCCCGTTCAGCAGGAAGGCCACCAGATAGAAGGGCGCGCCGAAGTTGATGCGCGCGTGATAGCGGGCGTCCTCGGCCCGGCCGAAGCGGGCATAGTCATAGGTGAACATCATCAGGATCCAGACGCCCATGAAGGCGACGAAGCAGTCCCACCAGCCGCCCGCCGGCGCGCCGCCCTCTGGCCCCAGCTGCAGCCAGGCATCGGAATAGCCGTATTCCGCAATCGCCAGCACAACCGCGGCCAGCAGCCCCAGCAGATAGAAGGGCAGCAGCACCCCGTTGAACCGGTCCAGCCAGTTCTGGATCGACCCGAAGATCAGCGCGACCGAATAGACGACGACGATCAGGCTGGCCACCGGATAGCTGAGGCCGCCCACCGTGCGTTCCAGCGCCAGCGCGATCACCGAGCCCTCGAACACGGCGTAATAGATGGCGGTGGCAAAGAAGATCAGCGTGGCGATGGCCGCGCCGCTCTGCCCCAGCAGGATGCGCGAGAACAGCGACACGCTGAGCCCGGTGCGGATCGCATGGCGCACCAGCACCGCGTTCACGGCGGCATAGGCCGCGACCGACAGCACCAGCCCGATGATCGCATTGACCGATCCATAGGCCAGCGCCAGCGAGGCCGACACCACCAGATAGAACATGGCCGAACAGACCGACCACCAGGCCATGGTCAGCGGCATCCGCCCCATGCGCCGGTCGGGCGGCACGGGCCGGTCGGAAAACTCCAGCCCCTCGGGCGGGTCCTGCGTGATGTCCGTCATTTCATCCTCCCGTTGATCGCTTTTTTCTTTGGCGGGCAAAGGGGCGGGGGCGTCCCGCCCCTCCGGTCCTGTCAGGCGTCGGCCAGTGCCGCCTGGGGTGCTGCGGCGGCCTGCGGGCGGGCTGCCTCGGCGGTCGTGACCACATAGACGCCGGCGGGGTCCAGCACGGCGGTCCAGCCGGGCTCGATGACGATGGTGGTCGTGACTTCCTGAATGACGGCGGGGCCGGTCACGATGTCCCCCGCGCCCAGCCTTGCGCCGTCATGGACCGGGGTCTCGTGCCGCTGGCCGGAGGCGTCGAAGATCATCCCGCGCGTGCCGATCAGGGCGGCATGCGCGCCCTGGCCCGGCGGCATGGCCGTCCGCATGGGGCGGTCCACGGTGCCCGAGACGGCGCTTTCGACGTTCACCACCTCGACCGGGCTCTGCGGCTCGCTGTAGGTGTAAAGCTCCTCGTGACGGGCGTGGAAGGCGGCTTTCAGGCGGTCCAGCGCGGATTCGTCGATGTCGAAGGCGGGCACCTCGACCGTGCATTCGTGGACCTGGCCGACATAGCGCATGTCGAGGCTGCGCCGGACCCCGATGCGGTCGGGGGGGAAGCCGTCCCTGGCCAGATCGGCCCGGCCCTGCGCCTCCAGCCCGGTGAACAGGTCGTTCAGGCGGGCGGCGGATGCGGCGCCTTCCAGCCGCGCGGCGACCGGGGCCATGTAGTTGTATTTGACGTCCGAGATGATCTGCCCGAAGGCGCAGAGCCCCGAGGCGAGCCTGGAGACCAGCACCTTGCGGATGCCCATCTCGCGCGCGAGCGCCGTGACATGGGCCCCCGTCGCGCCCCCCGCGCAGTTCAGCACGAAGTCGCGCGGGTCATAGCCGCGTTCGACCGACACCCGGCGGATGCCGTTCACCATGTTGTTGTTGACGATGGTGAACATGCCGTAGGCGGCCTTTTCCACGCTGATCCCCAGGGGCTCGGCCAGATGGATGCGGATCGCCTCGCGCGCCTTCGCCACGTCCAGCGGCAGGCGGCCGCCGACGAGGCCCGCGGGGGTGAGATAGCCCAGCACCGTCGGTGGTGGTGGGCCGTTCGCCCCCGCGGCCATAGCAGGCCGGGCCCGGCTGCGACCCCGCCGACTGCGGCCCCATCTGCAGCAGGCCCATGCTGTCGATCCAGCCGATCGAGCCGCCGCCCGCGCCCAGGGTTTCCACCTGGATCATCGGCACCCCGATGCGATAGCGCAGGAAGTCGATGTTCTTGGACACATTCGCCTGCCCGTTGCGGGTCAGGGTGATGTCGAAGCTGGTCCCGCCCATGTCCACGGTGATGATGTCGGTCAGCCCCCAGGGCTCGCCCAGCCAGAGCGCGGCCTGCGGGGCCGAGGCTGGCCCCGAATTGATCGCATAGACCGAGCGGTCGGCCACCACCGATCCCGGCGCCAGCCCGCCGTTCGACTGGAAATACCGCACCGGCTGGCGCGCGCCCAGCGACTGGAAATAGGCGTCGACCGAACCGACATAGCGTTTCAGGATCGGCGCCAGATAGGCGTTCACCACCGCGGTCGAGGTGCGGGTATATTCGCGCAGCTGCGGGTAAAGCCGGCTGCCGACGGTCAGCGGCACGCCCGGCATCATCTCGCGCACGATTTCCGCCGCGCGCAATTCGTGCCTGGGCTCCAGCACCGACCAGACGAAGCTGACGGCGACGGATTCCACCCCTTCGCGCAGGAAATGGCGGCAGGCTTCGCGGACCTCGTCCTCGTCCAGGGGCGTATGGACGGCGCCGGTCGAGATCACGCGCTCGGTCACGCCCCGGCGCAGGTAGCGCGGCACCAGCATGGTCGCGGGCGGATAGTCGGGGTCGTAACGATAGCCGTCCTCCTTGTGGCCCAGCCGGATCTCGATGGAATCCTCGTGGCCGCGGGTGGCGATCAGGCCGGTCTTCGCGCCGGTGTGGGTGATCAGCGCGTTCAGCCCGACAGTGGTGCCGTTGATGCACAGATCGGCGTTCGACACGATCTGTTGCGGGGTGATGCCGGTTTCCTCCTCGATCAGGGCAAGGCCGTTGCGGATGGCCTGTGTGGGATCGTCGGGTGTGGACAGCGCCTTGAAGATGCGCAGGGCACCCCTGCCGTCGGCCAGGATGAAGTCGGTGAAGGTGCCCCCGGCGTCGATGCCAAGGCGGTAATGGTCCTGCATGGGATGCGTCCTTTCGGGTGGCGGGGGTCGG
>CALLYR010000102.1 GCA_937859005.1 uncultured Paracoccus sp.
ATGCTGACGTTGCAACTCCCCTCGACCCACACCCTCAGGCAGGCCTTTCCGGGCTTTGCGGTCTCGGCGCTGGTCGCCGCGACCGCGCAGTTCCTGTCCGAACATTACGGCGCGCCCGCGATGCTGCTGGCGCTGCTGCTGGGGCTGGCGCTGAACTTCCTGGCCGAGGAGGGCACCCGCACCGCGCCCGGCGTGGCGCTGACCGCGCGCACCATCCTGCGGCTGGGGGTGGCGCTGCTGGGGGCGCGGATCTCGGTCAGCATGCTTGCCGACCTCGGCTGGCCCTTGATCCTTCTGGTCGTGACCGGGGTGGTGGCGACGATCCTGTTCGCGCTGGGGGCTGCGCGGCTGTTCGGGCGCAAGTGGCGTTTCGCGCTGCTGACCGGCGGCTCGGTCGCGATCTGCGGCGCCTCGGCGGCGATGGCGATCGCGGCGGTGCTGCCGCGCCACGAACGGTCCGAACGCGACCTCGTGTTCACCGTGCTGTCGGTGACGGTGCTCTCGACCGTGGCGATGGTCATCTATCCGATGCTGTCGGCCTGGTTCGGCTATGACGAGCGCACGGCGGGGGTGTTTCTGGGCGGCACCATCCACGACGTGGCCCAGGTGGTGGGGGCGGGCTTTTCCATCAGCCCCGAGGTCGGCGAGACCGCGACGCTGGTCAAGCTGATCCGGGTGTCGATGCTGGCCCCGGTGGTGCTGGCCTTCTCGCTCATCATCCGCAGCCAGGGGCTGGCGGACACCAGGGGCGGCGCGCGGCCGCCGCTGCTGCCGGGGTTCGTGATCGGCTTTCTGGTGCTGGCGGCGCTGAATTCGCTGGGGCTGATCCCGGCCTTCGTGGCCGACGTCGCGGGCGATCTGTCCCGCTGGTGCCTGCTGGTCGCGATCGCCGCGGTCGGCATCAAGACCTCGCTGGGCAAGATGCTCGAGGTCGGAGGCGGCGCGATCGCCCTGATCGTGCTGGAAACCGTGTTCCTGGGCGGCTGGGTGCTGACCGGCCTGCACCTGCTGGGGTGAAGTGCATGAAACCGCTGGACCGCATCTTCGAGGCCGCCCGCGCGCGGCCCGCCCATGTCATCCTGCCCGAAGGCGAGGACCCCCGCGTGCGCGCGGCAGCCAGCATCGCCGCGGCCCAGGGGCTGGCCCGGATCACCCTGATGGGGGGCGACGCGCCGGGCGCGGACCGGCTGGACGCCGCCACCGCCCCCGACCGCGAACAGCTCGAACAGGCCTGGCTCGACCTGCGCCGTGCAAAAGGCGCCACCCCCGAAACCGCCCGCGCCGCCATGGCCGACCCGATCAGCCAGGCCGCAATGCGGGTCCGCCTGGGACAGGCGGAGGGCACCGTGGGGGGCGCGGTCGCCACCACCGCCGACACCGTGCGCGCCGCGCTGCAGATCATCGGCAAGGCCCGCGATGCGCGGCTGGTGTCGAGTTTCTTTCTGATGCTGGACGACCGTCCCGGAGCGCCGGCGGAAGGAGGGCTGATCTTTTCCGACTGCGGCCTGGTCGTCGATCCGACTGCCGAGGAGCTGGCCGGCATCGCGATGGCCGCAGCAGCGTCCTGCCGCCAGTTGCTGGGCGAGGAGCCGCGGGTGGCGCTGCTGTCGTTTTCCACCGCCGGATCGGCCAGCCATCCAAAGATCGACAAGATCCGCGCCGCGCTGGAGATCATCCGCGCCGAGGCCCCGGACCTGATGGTGGACGGCGAATTGCAGTTCGACGCCGCCATCGATCCTGCGATCCGCGCCCGCAAGGCACCGGGAAGTCCCCTGACCGGCCAGCCCAATGTGTTCGTCTTTCCCGACCTGTCGGCGGGCAACATCGGCTACAAGATCGCGCAGCGCCTGGGCGGGCTGACAGCCATCGGCCCGGTCCTGCAGGGCCTCGCCCGCCCCGCCAACGACCTGTCGCGCGGATGCAGCGTCCAGGACATCGTCTCAGCCATCGCCGTCACCGCCGTCCAGGCAGGATAAGGCGTCCGGCCTGCGCCCGGCATTTCAGAAGCCAGTCCGCAAGGGTGGGCGCCCAGGTCTGTGGACGATCGAGGATGGCCTGTCACCGCCGGGCAGTCCTGAGGCCGTATTTCCGCGCATCCCCGACGGACGGGTCAGGTTCATCCGCGTGGCGTGCTGGCGCCCAAGTCTTTGGTGACGGGCTGCGGCATCGCAGCACGGGAAACGGCATCCGCGATGTGTCGCGAAGGCTCGCCGGCCGGCAGAGCCCGCTCGGCCTGAATGCCTGTTGCCGTGGCCGGAATGGGGGCGGCAGGGGGCAGGGCCCGGCAGGCTGCATGAAGCGAGAACGGGTGCGCGTGGACGAGGAATGGGACATCGGAAGCAGGAACATCCGTGATGTGCCGCTGCTTTTTGCACCCGGACAGGGGTGCGCACCTCGGGTCGGTCCCGCATGCTTGCCCTTGTCGGCGCTTTCCGAATGATGCGCCGGCGAGGATCCGGGCCCTTGCGCCCGCCCGCGTCCGGCACATCCTTGCCCCGTCTTGTCCTGCAGGAGCCTGCTCGATGTCCCAGCCGCTCGGCCTTGAAGTCCCCGGTTTCGTCCCGCCGCCCGCGCCGGGACCCGACCGTATCGCGGGGCGGTTCGTCACGCTTGAACGGCTGGACCCCGCCCGCCATGCCGATGCGCTGTTCGCGGCGAATGCGGATCAGGACCGGATGTGGGATTACATGGGCTATGGACCGTGGCGAGACGCTGCGGATTATCGCGGCTGGCAGGCGCAGATGGCGGCGTCTGTGGACCCGTTCCTTTACGCGCTGCGCGACAATGCGACCGGGCAGCCGGGCGGGATTGCGTCGTTCCTGCGCGTGGACAGTGCGAATGGCGTGATCGAGATCGGCCATATTGCCATTTCCCCCATTATGCAGCGCACCCCTGCCGCCAGCGAGGCGATCATGCTGATGATCGCCTGGGCGTTCGATTCCGGGTATCGCCGCGTCGAATGGAAGTGCAACGATCTGAACGCGGGATCGATGCGGGCCGCAGCGCGGTACGGGTTCCGGTATGAGGGCACCTTTCGCAACCACATGGTCGTCAAGGGCCGCAACCGCGACACCGCCTGGTGGGCGATCACCGCCGAGAAGTGGCCTGCCCTGCGCGCGGCTCACGATCGCTGGCTGGACCCGCGGAACTTTGGCCCGGACGGCGCGCAGGTGGAAAGCCTGACCGCCCTGACAGCCGCGCTGCGGCCGCGATCGGATCAGTAACTGCCCGCCGCGGCCAGCCGGTCCTGAACCATGCCGCTGATCCGTGCCAGATCGGCCGCCAGCGCGCGCCCTGCCGAATGATCGCGGGCCAGCGCGGCCGCCGCATCCTCCAGCGGGCGGTCGTGGGACGACCGAGCGACGCCTGTAAGGAATCGGGCGATATAATCGATGGCGCGCGTATCCTCGGCTGCGGACAGCACCTCGACCACATGGGCCAGATCGTCGCGCAAGGCAGCGGAATCGGGCAGGATCACATCGTCGGGCAGAAGCCGCAGCCCCATCGGCCGTGCCGCGGCCGGCAGGGCCGACAGGATCGCCTGCTGGAACTGCGCCAGGCTTTCGACCGGCTTGGTCAGAAATCCGTCCGCCCCGGCCGCCAGCGCCGCCGCGCGATTGTCGTGTTCCCCCGAAATCCCCAGCACCACCGGTGCCTCCGGCCTCAGTTGCGCCAGTTGCGAAATCAGCTGCGCGCCGTCGCCGTCGGGCAGGCCCATGTCCACGATCACGACCGCGGGGCGATAGCTTTGCAGATGCCGGGCGGCGGTGCGCAGGCAGTCGGCCCGGCGGATGCGCGCCCCCGACCGCAGGCACAACAGCCGTACCGCCTCCGAGGCAAAGCGCGAATCCTCGACCATCAGAACGGTCAGGCCGGTCAGCGGCCGGCCGGGCAGGGCGGCCCGCCACAGCGGAATGGAATCGTCACGAATGGCAGGTCCGGTCCGGTGCATGGCATTATCCCTTCGAATCGCGCATGACCGAAAGCTAGCCCGCCGTTCCTAACGCGGGGTTAACAGGCGCGCGCCGGGGCTTTCCCCCGCGGCCCGCGCGGCCTAGAACACCGCCAAAGCCAGAGGGGAAAGCCATGATCGGTCGCCTGAACCATGTCGCCATCGCCGTGCCCGACCTGCAGGCCGCAGCGGCGCAGTATGAACAGACGCTGGGCGCCACGGTGCGCGCGCCCCAGGACGAACCCGACCACGGGGTCACGGTCGTCTTCATCGAACTGCCCAACACCAAGATCGAACTGCTGTATCCCTTGGGCGAGAACAGCCCGATCAAGGGATTTCTGGACAAGAACCCCTCGGGCGGCATCCATCACATGTGCTTCGAGGTGGACGACATCCTCGCCGCCCGCGACAAGCTGCAATCCGAAGGCGCGCGGGTGCTGGGCACGGGCGAGCCGAAGATCGGCGCGCATGGCAAGCCGGTGCTGTTCCTGCATCCCAAGGACTTCAACGGCTGCCTGATCGAGCTGGAGCAGGTCTGATGTCGCTGACCGGGGGCGCCGTCCTGTTCGCGACGGTCTGGTTCATCGTGCTGTTCGTGCTGCTGCCCTTCGGGGAGAAAAGTCAGGACGAGATGGGCGAGGTGGTGCCCGGCACGCCCCCCGGCGCCCCCCATGCCCCCGCACTGAAGCGCAAGATGGTCTGGGCGACCGTCATCACGGTCCTGATCTTTGCCGCCATCCTGGCGGTGATCCAGGCGGGCTGGATCACGCGCAATGATATTCTGGAGTTCAACCGCCGCGGCTGAGGCCGTGGTAAAGGTGGGTGAAGGCCGCCGCCGCCAGCACCGGCACGACGATGTTCAGCACCGGCACCGTCAGCAGCAGCGCGACCCCGATCCCCAGCAGCGTGACCGCCCCCGCACGGCCGCGGCGCAGCGCGTCCGTCGCGGGCGCGTCCAGATGCCGCCGCGCGGCCATGTGAAAGAACTCGCGCCCCAGCAGCCAGCCGTTCGCGCCGTAAAAGACCAGCGGCGCCAGCGGCCCGACCATGGGCGTCAGGATCATGACGACGATGCTGACGACGATCACCGCCCCCATGATGACGCCCGCATCCATCAGCCCGTCCCAGAAATCCAGCCCCTGCCCGCGGGGATAGCCGTGAATGTCCTCGACCGTATCGGCGACCCGTTCGGCGAACAGCCCGGCAAAGCCTGCCGCGACCGGCGCCGCCAGAAAGAAGCCCAGCACCGGCAGCAGCATCAGCGACGCCCAGGACAGCGATTCGCCCAAGGGCACCGGCCCGATCCAGGGCAGCGTCAGGCTGTCGGGCCCCCAGGCGCGCAGCGCCCAGAACAGCGCCGCCTGCAACCCCGCAAACAGCAGCAGGGTCAGCCCGA
>CALLYR010000103.1 GCA_937859005.1 uncultured Paracoccus sp.
CCTGCCGGGGGCGGGAGGCACGGCGGCGCAGACCGTGGTGTCCGAGGAAGGCCGCCGCGCCGTGACCGCCGCAGGCGATTCGGACGATGCCGATACGTCCCCTGCCGAGGCAGCCGCAGCCCAGGCCGCCGCCGCCGCCGACCAGTTGCGCGCGGCGACGGGCAGGCTCGACACGGCGCTGACGGCGGACGATCAGGTGGCCGCCCTGACCGGCGTCATCCGCGCCTATGAAACGGGACAGGCCGCGCTGCGCGACAGCCTGCGCCGCGCCGGGCTGCGCGAGGGGCAATTGCGCGCGGAATTCGAGGGGCGCCGGGACCGGCTGTCGCGCGTCCTCGGCGTGATGACCGCCATGCAGCAATCGCCCGAAACGCTGATGCTGCTGCATCCGGCGGGGGCGGCCGACACCGCGCGATCCGCCATGATCCTGTCCGCCGTGGCCCCCGCCCTGCAGGCCGAGGCCGACCGGCTGAAGTCGGGCCTGGACGAGATCGCGACCGTCCGCGCCATCGAACAGGCTGCCGCGGACACGCTGGCGCAGGGGCTGGGCCAGGTGCAGGAGGCGCGGCGGCTGCTCGCCTCGGCGGTGACGGACCGTTCGTCCATGCCGCCCCGCTTCGGCGAGGACCCCAGGGAACTGACCGCGCTGCTGAAATCGGCCGAGACGCTGGACGCCTTTGCCGGCGGGATCGTCGCGATGGAACAGGACATCGGCGCCCCCATGGCCGATTTCGAAGCCGCGCAGGGCAGCCTGCCCCTGCCCGTGCTGGGGCAGGTTGTGCGCGGACCCGGTCAGCCCGATCCGGCCGGCATCAAGCGGCCGGGGCTGGTGATCGCCACCGCCCCCGCGGCGCTGGTGACGGCGCCCTGGCCCGCGACCATCCGCTATCGCGGGCCGCTGCTGGATTACGGCAATGTGATGATCGTGGAACCCGGGCGGGGGTATCTGCTGGTGCTGGCAGGGCTTGCCCAGGTCTTCGGCGAAACCGGCGACGTGGTCCCGGCAGGCGAACCCCTGGGCATGATGGGCGGCAAGGAAGGTCCTGCGGCCGAGTTCGGGGACGATTTCGTCACCGCCGCCGCGACCGGCAGCCCGCCCGAACAGGCGCAGTCCCTGTATCTGGAACTGCGCCACGGCAAGGAAACACTGGACCCGGCGGACTGGTTCGTGATGAATCCCGTCATCACGCCCACGGACCCCGAACAGTCAGATCAGGTCAGGACGACGGAATGAAGAATTATCTGATGGCCGGGATCGGCGGCACTCTGGCCGGCATCCTGGTGACCACGCAGCTGGCCGGTCCCCTGATCGCACAGGAAACGGACCGCAACGCCTCGGTCTATGAACAGCTGGACCTGTTCGGCAATGTGTTCGAACGCGTCCGGCAGGATTACGTCGAGAAGGTGGACGACAAGACCCTGATCGAGGCCGCGATCAACGGCATGCTGACCTCGCTCGACCCGCACAGCTCGTTCCTGTCGGCCAGCGACTATGAGGACATGCAGACCCAGACCCGCGGCAGCTTCGGCGGGCTGGGGATCGAGGTCGGTCAGGAGGACGGGCTGGTCAAGGTCATCTCGCCCATCGACGGCACCCCCGCCGCCGAGGCCGGCGTCAAGCCCGGCGACTACATCACCCATGTGAACGGCGAATCGCTGATGGGGCTGAACCTGGACGAGGCGGTCGAGATGATGCGCGGCCCCGTCGGGTCGGAAATCACCATCACCATCCTGCGCGAGGGCGAACAGGAGCCCTTCGACCTGAAGATCACCCGCGACACGATCAAGCTGACGGTCGTCAAGTCGCGCGTCGAAGGCCATGCCGTCGTGCTGCGGGTGGCCACCTTCAACGACGAGACCTATGACACGCTGAAATCCGAAATGGAGAAGGCGACCAAGGAGGCGGGCGGCATCGACAAGGTGACGGGGTTCGTGCTTGACCTGCGCAACAATCCCGGCGGCCTGCTGGATCAGGCCGTCCGGGTCAGCGACGCCTTCCTCGACAAGGGCGAGATCACCTCGACCCGCGGCCGCAACCCCGAGGACAGCGAACGCTGGAATGCCGAACCCGGCGATCTGGCGCAGGGCAAGCCGATGGTGGTGCTGATCAACGGCGGATCGGCCAGCGCATCGGAAATCGTGACCGGCGCGTTGCAGGACCACCGCCGCGCCATCGTCGTGGGGACCAAGTCCTTCGGCAAGGGCTCGGTGCAGACGGTGATGCCGGTCACCTCGGACAGCGCGATCCGGCTGACCACGGCGCGATATTACACGCCGTCGGGCCGCTCGATCCAGGCGATGGGCATCAACCCCGACATCATCGTCCAGCAGCCGAAGGTCGATCCCGAAGCGGCGGCCGAGGAAGACGCGCCGCGCAGCGCCTCGAACTTCAGCGCCTCGGAAAGCGATCTGCGCGGCGCGCTGAACAACGATTCGATCAGCGACGAGGAAAAGCGCCAGATCGAGGAAGAGGCCAAGCAGGTCGAGGCCACCGCCAAGCTGCGCGAGGAGGATTACCAGCTGGCCTATGCGGTCGACATCCTGAAAGGTCTGGCGGCGGTGGAATACCGCGCCTCGGACGTGCCGGCGGCCGCCAAGCCCGCCCTGACCGGCGAGGATGCCACCAGCGAGGATGCGAAGGAGGGCGAGGACACCGGCGCCCAGGACGAGGGCGCCGCCCCCGCCAGCCCTGCGGGACAGGTCGGGCAATGACGGCACCTGCCGACGACGAGCGCGGCCCCGCGGGGCTGCCCTATCGTCCCTGCGCGGGGGTGGTGCTGATGAATGCCGAAGGCCGGATCTTTGCCGGCCGCCGCATCGACAACCCCGCCGACGCCTGGCAGATGCCGCAGGGGGGCATCGACGCGGGCGAGGACCCCCGCGCCGCCGCCCTGCGCGAGTTGTGGGAGGAAACCGGCATCCCCGCCCATCTGTGCGAGGTCGTGGCGGAAACCCCGGACTGGGTGCGCTATGACCTGCCGCCGGAACTGGTCGGCAGGCTGTGGAAGGGGCGTTACGGCGGGCAGCGGCAGAAATGGTATCTGGTCCGCTTCACCGGCACCGACGACCAGATCGACATCGACACCGACCATCCCGAATTCAGCGCCTGGCGCTGGATGACCCCCGACGAGATCATCGGCAAGATCGTCCCCTTCAAGCGCGACGTCTATCGCCGCATCTTCCAGAGCTTCGCCGACCGGCTGGGTGGCCAGCACTACTTTGGCTGATTATGACGGAAGCTGGGCGTGGAGCGATCGGCCACGGTGCGGGCAGCGCACAGGCGGCGGCTGGCCGAGCGCGATGAAGATGGCGTGCCGGTCTGCGGGCAGGCTGGGCTGAGGCGGCGGTCCGGGGTTTCCTTTTCCCCGGCCGAGGCCCGGCGGCGCGGCTGCAGGAACGCGCAGGCGATCATGGCGAATGCGACGCCGTTGCCGCCAAAGCCCCTTACCGCGAATACCCGGTCATGCCCTGGCGCGCGGCCGATGATCGGCAGGCCGCCGCGCGCGCGCGCCCCGGATATTGCCGGACGGGCCTGCCCGGACATGGGACGGATCCGCCCGCGTCCCCCCGGCCGGCGCCCGCAGCCTGTCCGCAATCCGCCGCACCTTGCGGTCCGGCAGTGCGGCCTTTGCACGGAAAATACGGACAAGGATCGGGTGCTTTCCGCACGGGATGGCTGTCCAGCCGGACCGGCCTGCCGGACCGCAGGCCGTCCTTGCGCGCGGGCATGACGTGGGGCATCAGGCGTCCTTGCGGCCTTTGCCGGAAGAACCGCCACTGCCGCCACCGGTTTCATGAAAGACACGGACATGGACGACCCGATCATTCCCTTTGATCTCAAGCGGATGCTGGTGGGTGACCATCCGGCGCTGTTCTATCTGGAAATCGTCGTCCGCACCGCGGTCATGTATGCCTATACGCTGGCCATGGTGCGCTGGGTCGGCGGGCGCAGCCTGGCGCAGCTGTCGATGGTCGATTTCCTGCTGGTGATCGCGCTGGGGTCGGCCGTGGGCGACGCGCCCTTCTATCCCGACGTGCCGCTGATCGCGGCGATGCTGGTCGTCACCACCGTCATCGTCATCAACAAGTTCATGGACAAGATGGTAGAACGGTCCGACCGGGCCAAGGAAATCATCGACGGCCATCCCGTCGCGCTGGCGCGGAGCGGCCGCCTTTTGCCCGAGGGACTGGCCGAGCGCGACCTGAGCCCGCTGGAGGTCAAGGGGATGCTGCGGGTCGCGGGGATTTCCAATCTGGGGCAGGTCGAAAGCGCCTATCTTGAATCGGGTGGCGGGCTGTCGGTGTTCCGCCGCGAGCACCCGCTGCCCGGCCTGCCGATCGTGCCGCCCCGTTACGTCGAGCCGATCCAGCCGCTGATCGAAACGGGCGATGCGGTCGAGGGCCGCGCCTGCTGCGTCAACTGCGGGGAGCTGCGGCGCGCGAGCAACGTGCTGCCCGACCGCCCCTGCCGCAGTTGCGGGGCAACGATCTGGACCCAGGCCGTCGAGGCCCGCGACAGCGAGCCGGGGCTGATCGACTGACGCTCAGGCGGTGAAATCGGCAGGTTGCGCCCCGCTTGCGCGCAGCAGATCGGCGGGGTGCGCTGCAAAGACATGGCGCGGCGTGCCCGCGGCGGCCCATACCACGCCGAACTCCGACAGCCGCGGGTCCCAGAAGGCGGTGACGGTCCGCAGATGGCCCAGGGGCGCCACGCCGCCGATGGCGAAACCCGTTTCTGCCCGGATCAGATCGGCATCGGCCTTTCCCAGGGGTTGTCCCGCCACGGCGGATGCCTTGGCGGCATCCACCCGGTTGCCGCCCGCGGTGATGAACAGCACGACATGGCCGCTGTCCTT
>CALLYR010000104.1 GCA_937859005.1 uncultured Paracoccus sp.
GTCCCCGGGCGCGCCGTCCGGCCTGACCTCTCCGTGCGGATCGTAACCGTTGCCATCGAACTGCATCGCCCCGCTGGCCGTCACGACCCGGCGGACCGTCATCTCGTTGCGGGTCAGCGTGCCCGTCTTGTCCGAACAGATGACATCGGCCGAGCCCAGCGTCTCGACGGCGGCAAGCTGCCGCACGACCGCATTGCGCCGGGCCATCCGCTGCACGCCCAGCGCCAGCACGGCGGTCACGATCGCGGGCAACCCTTCCGGCACCGCCGCCACCGCCAGCGCGACCCCGAGGATGAGGATATCGAACAGGCCGGAAAGGCCGCGCACCCCGGTCGCAAGGACGATCGCGGCAATGATCGCCACGGCGATGCCGACGACGATCATCCCCAGCCGGCGTCCGACCCGGTCGAGTTCGGCCTGCAAGGGCGTGGCTTCGTCGGGCGTCTTGTCCAGCAGGCCGGCGATGCGCCCCATCTGGGTCCGCATGCCGGTATCGGTGACGATGGCGGTCCCGCGCCCGCGGGTGACCGAGGTGCCGCTGAAGACCATGTTGCGGCGATCGCCGATCGCGGCCTCGCCCTCGATGGTCGCGGCGTCCTTTGAAACGGGCACGCTTTCGCCGGTCAGCGAGGCCTCCGCGACATGCAGCCCCGCCGTCTCGATCAGCCGCGCATCGGCCGGCACGGTGTCGCCTTCCTCGATCAGGATGATGTCGCCCGGCACCAGCCCCGCGGCGGGGATCGTCTGGCGCAGATGATCGCGGATGACGGCCGCACGCGGCGCGGCCATCCTGCCCAACGCCTGCAGGGCTTCCTCGGCGCGGGCCTGCTGGACGTAACTCATGGCCGCGTTGAAAAGCACGATCGCCAGGATGGCCAGCGCCTCATAGGGCAGCGCCGACTTGCGCTCGATCAGCCAGAGCATGAGCGAGACCAGCGCGGCAGCGATGAGCAGCAGCACCAGCCGGTCCGTGAACTGGCCGGCGAACCGGCGCCAACCGGGAATGCGCGGTTCCGCCGCAAGTTCGTTCGGTCCGAAACGCCCAAGCCGCGCCCCTGCCTCGGTCCCGGCAAGGCCCGTGGCCGGATCGACGGAAAGGGCGGTCAGCACGTCCGCAGCATCGACGCGATAGGCTTCACGCGGTTGCGTCGAAGGATGGGCCGTCGTCATGCCGCCGCATTCTGAGCGGCTTCGGGAAGGATATCAACCGGATCGCCGTTCAATGGCTCCGCATGTTCTCGCGGTCCTCGCGCCCAGGCTGCTCGGTCGCATGTCCGGGCAGCGGCCTTGGTCATGGCGAGCAGCGGATCGTCCTCCACCCGGCGCCGCACCCGTGCTTGCCGCCTCTGATGTCGGGGCGCGGACAGCACGCAACTCTCTTGCAGGTCTCCACCAGGAAACCGACCTGATTCTGGATTTCACCGGCCGTCGCCCGACCTCGGCATCCGGCAACGTGCCATCATGCGCAGCGGTCGGGCGATGCGCGACCGCCACAAGACCCCGCTTGTGCAGCAGATCGCCCATGCCAGCGTTCCATCGCGTCAGCCCTGTGGTCCCTGCCAGATCCTCAAGCGAGGCTTTGAAGCGGCTCACGGCGGACCAGATCGATGTCCCTGCAGAATTCCCCGCACAAGACCATGATGGACTGCAAGGACAGCGGGCTTCGGCTCTTGGGGCAAGGCGTTTCAGGGCACCATGTGGCGCGTCAGGGCTTTGGCAAACAGGCGCCTGGCTTCGGCTTGGTCCATGAGAGCCGGGAGAGCAGGGAATTTCCCGCCTGCCCAGCGCGGCGACCGGATCGGCCAAAACGCGGACTCGGAAGTGGAACGGAGAGCCGGGACTGCGGCGAGTCGGACCGGGGATCGGCAAGGCCATTGCGGGAAGCCCCGCTGTGCAAGCCGGGCCGCTTCAAATCCCTGATGCAACGCAAGTTCATGGGATCATGCAAGGAAATATGGTGCTGCGAGAGACTGTCTGATATTTTGTGCTCTGACGCCATTTATCAGGCCATCGGGAAGCGATCTTCGAACATGATGGCGAGCTGGCTTCTGACAGCGTGCCATTCGCGCACGGAGCGCTTCCATTCTGTGGATGTAGCATTCAGCGCCAGATAGATCAATTTTGCGGCCGCTTCGTCGCTCGGGAAGTGGCCTCTGGTTCGGACGGCACGCCGGATTTTCGAGTTCAGGGCTTCTATGGCATTGGTGGTGTAGATCAGCCTGCGCACCTCGGGCGGATAGTCGAGGAATGGGATCACCTCGTTCCAGGCCCGGCGCCAGCTCGACGCGATCGCCGGATATCGCCGGGCCAGCGCGCTGTCCTCG
>CALLYR010000105.1 GCA_937859005.1 uncultured Paracoccus sp.
GGTCATGTGCGGCCACAGGTCGAACTGCTGGAACACCATCCCGATGGACCGGCGCATCTCGCGCAGGGCGCGGCCCCGCATCTTCCGGCCCGGCGCGTCATAGCCGATCAGCTTGCCGTCGATGCGGATCTCGCCCGAATCGTATTCTTCCAGGAAGTTGATGCAGCGCAGCAGGGTGGACTTGCCCGAGCCCGACGGCCCGATCAGGCAGGTCACCTTTCCGGGCGGGATCGACATGTCCACGTCCTTCAGCGCCTGGAACGGGCCATAGAACTTGTTGACCCTGCGCAGTTCGACAGAGGCGGCCTGCATCGTCAGGTCCTTTCGATCAGATGTTTCGTGATGCGCGCCTCGAACCTGCGGCCCACGCGCGAGATGACCTCGACCAGCCCCCAGAAGAACAGCGCCAGCGCGAGGTTCGCTTCCAGATAGCGGAAGGTTTCGGTGGACATCCGCTGCGTCTGATACATCAGTTCGGGCACCGTGATGATCGACAGGATCACCGTCTCCTTGGTCAGGATGATGGAAAAATTGACCAGCGCGGGCAGCGCCGACACCAGCCCCACCGGCAGCAGGATGCGGCGCACGATGGTCGGCTCGGTCAGGCCGATGGCGCGGGCGGCCTCGATCTGGCCCAGCGGTACGGCGCGGAAGGCGGACCGGAATATCTCGGCGAAATAGGGGCTGCCATAGATCGTCAGCCCCACCAGCCCCGCGGGCAGCGGGTCGAGCCGCAGCCCGATCATCCGCCCGCCGTAATACAGCAGGAACAGCTGCACCAGGAAGGGCGTGCCGCGGATGACCTCGATATAGACCTGCAGCGGCCAGCGCAGCGCGCGCCCGCCGTAACGCTGCGCCAGCGCGATCGCCAGCCCCAGCGCCATCCCGAACACGGTGCCCAGGGCCCAGCACATTACCGTCATGCCGAAGCCGCGCAGCAGCATCGGCCCATAGGTTCCGAAGATCGACAGGTCCATCAGATCGCCATCCGCCGTTCGAGATAACGTCCCAGCACCGCAAGGCAGAGGTTGATCGCAAGGTAAAGGCAGGCGGCGGCAAGATAGACTTCCAGCGGGCGGAAGGTGGTCGCGGCCTGAGCCTGGCTGGCGCGGGTGATTTCCATGATGCCGACGACCGAGACCAGCGACGAGGCCTTGACCAGCAGGATCAGTTCGTTGACCAGCTGCGGCAGCGACAGCGCCACCGCCTGCGGCAGGATCACGCGGATCCAGGTGTCGCGCGGCCTCATGCCGATGGCGATGGCTGCCTCGGTCTGGCCCCTGGGCAGCGCGGTGATCGCGCCCCGCCAGATTTCCGAGATATAGGCGCTGGCGACGATGGCGGTCGTGGCGACCGCGGCGACGATTGCGGGCACGTTGATGCCGACGACCGGCAGCAGGAAGAACACCACCAGAAGTTGCACCAGCATCGGCACCCCGCGCAGATAGCTGACCCACAGCCCGGCCAGCGCGCGCAGGACGCGGGATTTCGACAGCCTGCCGATGCAGACCAGCGCGCCGATCACCAGCCCCAGCGCGATGCCGAGGCCGGAGACCAGAAGGGTATGCCGCGCCGCCCACATGAGCGGGATGAAGCTTTCAAGGAAGACGGGTATTGAAAACATGGGCATCCCGCACAGGTGGCTTGCCGGGCAGGGACCGGCCCTGCCCGACGGATCTCTCAGGACCTCAGTTCTTCGGCACTTCGCGCGGCAGTTCGGTATGGCTGCCCAGCCACTTTTCCTGGATCGCCTTGACGCGGCCGTCGTCGGTCATCTTCAGGATGGCCTGGTTGATGGCATCGGCAAAGCTGGCGCTGTCCTCGCCCGGACGCAGCACCCAGGCGAAATAGGTGGGCTGGCCGAACTGCGCCGGCTCGAAGAGCGCGAAGGACTCGGGCCGGCTCTTCACCAGATAGGTCAGGTTCGGCAGCGATCCGGCCACCGCGTCAAGACGCCCGGCGGCCAGGTCGGCATAGGCCTCGTCGGTGGTGCCGTATTCCTTGACGGTCACGCCGCCCAGGCTTTCGCCATAGGCCGAAAGCTGCTTGAACTGCGCGGTGCCCTGCTGGACGCCGACGGTCTTGCCCTTGATGTCCTCGGGCTTGTTCATCTCGGCGTTCCCGGCGGCCTTGACCAGCGAGACGGTGGCGTCCGCGATCGGCAGGGTGAAGGTGTAACGCTCCAGCCGCTCGGGCGTGATCGTCACCGGGGCGATCACGATGTCGAACTTCTTGACCTCCAGGCCCGGCAGCTCGGCCGTCCAGGGGATGTCCTGATAGACCGGCTCGACCCCGATCTCCTTGGACACTTCGTCGAACAGATCCTTGGTCATTCCTTCGTAGGTGCCGTTGTTCAGCATGTCGAAGGGGGCATAGTGCATGTCGGTCGCGGTGACGATCTTGCCCGCGGCCTTGACGTCGGCCAGCTGGTCGGCCAGCGCGCCGGTGGCGCCCAAGGTCAGGGCGGTCAGCCCGAACAGCGCGGATTTCAGCGAAAGACGAATGGTCATCCCATACTCCTGTTGGCGGGCTGGCTGGTCCGCGCGCCCCTGCCCGCGAGGGCGCGCGTTTCGATCACCCCCGGATCCCTGGCAGGTTCAGTTTGTGTTCCTTTGCGCAATCGATGGCG
>CALLYR010000106.1 GCA_937859005.1 uncultured Paracoccus sp.
AGGGGCTGTAACCGGCTGCGCGCCCGACGGATTGGCGGGCGCGAACGAGACGAAAACCGGCAACGGACCGGAGGGACGGAAAGAATGATCGGACTGACACATTACCTGGTCGTGGGGGCGATCCTGTTCGTCACCGGCGTGTTCGGCATCTTCGTCAACCGCAAGAACGTGATCGTCATCCTGATGTCGATCGAACTGATCCTGCTGTCGGTGAACGTGAATTTCGTCGCCTTCTCGGCCCATCTGGGCGACCTGGCGGGACAGGTCTTCACCATGTTCGTGCTGACCGTGGCCGCGGCCGAGGCGGCGATCGGGCTGGCGATCCTCGTGGTGTTCTTCCGCAACCGCGGCACCATCGCGGTCGAAGACGTCAGCGTGATGAAAGGCTGAGGCGCGCATGGAAAAGTTCATCCTTCTGGCTCCGCTGGCGGCAGCGCTGATCGCGGGCTTCGGCTGGCGGGTCATTTCCGAAAAGGGCGCGCAGATCCTGACCACGGGAGTACTGTTCCTGTGCTGCGCCCTGTCCTGGATCGTGTTCCTGGGCTTTGACGGCGAACCACGGCACATCCCGGTCATGGACTGGATCGTGACCGGCGATTTCGCCGCGGAATGGTCGATCCGCATGGACCGGTTGACTGCGATCATGCTGATCGTGGTGACCACGGTCTCGGCGCTCGTCCATCTGTATTCGATGGGCTACATGGCCCATGACGACAACTGGTCCGAGGACGAGCCTTACCGCGCCCGCTTCTTCGCCTACCTGTCCTTCTTCACCTTCACCATGCTGGCGCTGGTGACGGCCGACAACCTGTTGCAGATGTTCTTCGGCTGGGAAGGGGTGGGGCTCGCCTCGTATCTGCTGATCGGCTTCTATTACCGCAAGGAGAGCGCGCTGGACGCGCAGATGAAGGCCTTCATCGTCAACCGGGTGGGTGACTTCGGCTTCCTGCTGGGAATCTTCGCGATCTGGTGGATGACTGGCTCGGTCCGCTTCGACGAGATCTTCGCGCAGGTGCCGCAACTGGCGCAGACCGAGATGCATTTCCTGTGGCGCGACTGGAACGCCGCCAATGTGATCGGGGTGCTGCTGTTCATCGGCGCGATGGGCAAGTCGGCGCAGCTTGGCCTGCACACCTGGCTGCCCGATGCGATGGAGGGCCCGACCCCGGTGTCCGCGCTGATCCACGCCGCGACCATGGTGACGGCGGGCGTGTTCCTGGTCTGCCGGATGTCGCCGCTGTATGAATTCGCGCCCGACGCAAAGAACTTCATCGTCTTCATCGGCGCCTCGACCGCATTCTTTGCCGCGACGGTGGGGCTGGTGCAGAACGACATCAAGCGCGTGATCGCCTATTCGACCTGTTCTCAGCTTGGCTACATGTTCGTGGCGGCGGGCGTCGGCGTCTATTCCGTGGCGATGTTCCACCTGTTCACCCATGCCTTCTTCAAGGCGATGCTGTTCCTGGGCGCGGGGTCCGTGATCCACGCGATGCACCACGAACAGGACATGCGGAACTATGGCGGGCTCCGGAAGAAGATCCCCTATACCTTCTGGGCGATGCTGATCGGGACGCTGGCGATCACCGGCGTCGGCATCCCGCTGACCACCATCGGCTTTGCCGGCTTCCTGTCCAAGGATGCGGTGATCGAAAGCGCCTATGCCTCGGGGTCGGGCTATGCCTTCTGGCTGCTGGTCATCGCGGCCTGCTTCACCAGCTTCTATTCCTGGCGGCTGATGTTCCTGACCTTCTGGGGCGAGCCGCGCCCGCGGAAGGTCTGGGATCCGGAAATCAAGGCCGAGGAAGAAGTCCAGCCCGGTCACGGCCACGCTCATGACGATCATCACGGCGGCCTGCACGCCTATGAACATGCGCATGAAAGCCCGATGGTCATGCTGGTGCCGCTGGGAGTTCTTTCCCTCGGCGCGATCTTCGCGGGGATGCTGTGGTATGCGCCTTTCTTCGGCGATCATGATCGGGTGACGCAGTTCTTCCACATGCCGCATGTGGCGGCAGCGGCCGATCACGGGGGGGCAGAGCCCGCCGATCATACGGCGGCCCCGGCCGAGACCGCGAGCGAAGCTCCGGTTCATGCCGATGCATCCGAACCCGCCGTGACCGCCCCTGACGGGGCCGAGGCCGAAGCACCGGCGGCAGCGGTCGTCGCGGCCCCGGTGGGCGGCGCGATCTACATGCACCCCGACAACCATGTCATCGACGAGGCGCATCACGCCCCCGTCTGGGTGAAGGTCTCGCCCTTCATCGCCATGCTGATCGGGCTGGGGGTGGCCTGGGTCATGTATATCCGCGCCCCCTGGGCGCCGGCGCGGCTGGCCGCGATCCAGCGGCCGCTGTACCGCTTTCTGCTGAACAAGTGGTATTTCGATGAGCTTTACGACTGGGCTTTCGTCCGGCCCGCGCGCTGGCTGGGACGGGTACTGTGGAGGGGGGGCGACCAGGGCACCATCGACGGGGCCATCAATGGCGTCGCCATGGGGCTGATCCCGCGGATGACGCGCTTCGCCGGCCGCGTCCAGTCGGGCTATCTGTTCCACTATGCCTTTGGCATGGTGCTGGGTCTCGTCGGCCTTCTGATCTGGATGATGACGCGGGGCGCATACTGAGATGACCAATCTTCTGTCCATCATCACCTTCCTGCCCATCGTGGCGGCGCTGATCCTGGCGCTGTTCCTGAGGGGCGAGGACGAGGCTGCGGCCCGCAACGCCAAATGGCTGGCGCTGGTGGCCACGACCGCCACCTTCATCATCTCCTGCTTCGTGCTGGCGGGGTTCAACCCGCAGGACACCGGCTTTCAGTTCGTCGAGGACCGGCCCTGGATCATGGGGCTGCGCTACAAGCTGGGCGTGGACGGGATCTCGATCCTGTTCGTGATGCTGACCACGGCGCTGATGCCGCTGACGATCCTGTCCACCTGGGAAGTCACCAGCCGCGTCAAGGACTACATGATCGCCTTCCTGGTTCTGGAAGGGCTGATGATCGGGGTCTTCGTGGCGCTCGACCTGTTCCTGTTCTATCTGTTCTTCGAGGCAGGGCTGATCCCGATGTTCCTGCTGATCGGGATCTGGGGGGGCAAGGACCGCATCTACGCCAGCTTCAAGTTCTTCCTCTATACCTTCCTGGGCTCGGTGCTGATGCTGGTTGCGATGATCGCGATGCTGCGCATGGCCGGCACCACCGACATCCCGACGCTGATGGGCTTCCATTTCCCCAGCGAGCCGATCCCGGTCCTGGGATGGCGGCTGCTGGGCGGGGTTCAGATGCTGCTGTTCCTGGCGTTCCTTGCGTCCTTCGCGGTCAAGCTGCCGATGTGGCCGGTCCATACCTGGCTGCCCGATGCCCACGTCCAGGCGCCGACCGCGGCGTCGGTCCTGCTGGCCGCGGTGCTGCTGAAGATGGGGGGCTACGGCTTCCTGCGCTTCAGCCTGCCAATGTTCCCGGAAGCGTCTGCCATCGCGCAGCCGGTGATCTTCTGGCTGTCGGCGATCGCGATCGTCTATACCAGCCTCGTCGCGCTGGCGCAGACCGACATGAAGAAGCTGATCGCCTATTCATCGGTCGCCCACATGGGCTATGTCACGCTGGGCATCTTTGCCGTGAACCAGCCGGGGTTGGACGGGGCGATCTTCCAGATGCTGTCGCACGGCTTCATCTCGGGGGCGCTGTTCCTGCTGGTCGGTGTCATCTATGACCGGATGCACACGCGGGAAATCGACGCCTATGGCGGGCTGGTCAACCGCATGCCGATCTATGCGCTGGTATTCATGTTCTTCACCATGGCGAACGTGGGCCTGCCCGGCACCTCCGGCTTCGTGGGTGAATTCCTGACGCTGCTGGGTGTCTTCCGGGTCAATACCTGGGTCGCCTTTGTCGCGACCTCGGGGGTGATCCTGTCAGCGTGCTATGCGCTGTGGCTCTATCGCCGGATCAGCCTGGGGCAGCTGGTCAAGACCAGTCTGACCACGATCACCGAGATGAGACCGCGCGAACGCTGGATCTTTGCGCCGCTGATTGCCATGACGCTGCTGCTGGGGATCTATCCGCGGGCGGTCACGGATATCACCGGCCCGTCGGTCGCCGCACTTCTGAACCAATACGATACCAGCCTGGCTGCGGCCGCGCCGCAGGATGCGCTGACCGTGGCCAGCCACTAGGGGACGCCGATGACCTCGCTTGATCTTTCCATCATCCTGCCGGAGGCGGTGCTTGCGCTTTATGCGCTGGTGGCGCTGATGCTGGGGGCGTTCATGGGCAAGGACGGCATCGCGCGGACGCTGTCCTGGCTGACGGTTCTGCTGCTGCTGGGCACGGCCTTCGCCATCGGGTGGAGGCTGCGGCTGGATACCTCCGGCTTCTTCGGCATGTTCATCGACGACGCCTTTGCGCGTTTCGCCAAGGTGGTGATCCTGATTTCTGCCGCAGCCGTCCTGGCGATGAGCATCGATTACCTGGAACGCACCAACCTGCTGCGGTTCGAACTGCCGATCCTGATCGTTCTGGCCGTGGTCGGCATGATGATGATGGTGTCGGCCGGCGATCTGCTGTCGCTATACCTGGGACTGGAACTGCAGTCCCTGTCGCTTTACGTCGTGGCCGCGCTGCGCCGCGAATCCGCGCGCTCGTCCGAGGCGGGGCTGAAGTATTTCGTGCTCGGCTCGCTCAGTTCGGGGATGCTGCTTTACGGAGCCTCGCTGGTCTATGGCTTTGCGGGCACGACCAATCTGGCAGGTATCCTGCAGGTCGTGGATGGCGGGCAGATGCCGCTGGGGCTGCTGTTCGGACTGGTGTTCCTGCTGGTCGGGCTGGCCTTCAAGGTGTCGGCCGTGCCCTTCCACATGTGGACGCCGGATGTCTATGAAGGCTCGCCCACGCCGGTGACGGCCTTCTTTGCCACCGCGCCCAAGGTTGCCGCCATGGCGCTGATCGGGCGGCTGATCTGGGGCGCCTTCGGCAATGTGCCGGGCGACTGGGGCCAGATCATCGCCGTCATGGCGGTGCTGTCGATGTTCCTGGGCTCGATCGCCGGCATCGGGCAGCGCGACATCAAGCGGCTGATGGCCTATTCCTCGATTGCGCATATGGGCTTTGCACTGGTGGGTCTGGCCGCGGGCACCGAATACGGCGTACAGGCGATGCTGATGTATATGGCGATCTATGCCGTCATGAATATCGGCACCTTCGCCTTCATCCTGTCGATGGAACGCGACGGTCGCCCCGTGACCTCGCTGGAGGATCTGCATCTGTTCGCCCGCGCCCGGCCGCTGGGTGCGATGGCCATGCTGGTCCTGATGTTCAGCATGGCGGGCGTGCCGCCGATGCTGGGCTTCTTCGCCAAGCTGGCGGTGCTGAACGCCGCGGTGCAGGCCAACATGAGCTGGCTGGCGGTGCTGGGCGTCATCGCTTCGGTGATCGGGGCGTTCTATTACCTGCGCATCGTCTATTACATGTATTTCGGGACGCCGCGCGACGAGGTCATGGACAGCCGCATGGGCGGGGCACAGTGGCTGGCGCTGGTCGGATCGGCCGGGGTAATGGTGCTGGGGGCCATCTCGATGCTGGGCGTCGATCAGGCTGCTGCGCGGGCTGCCGCATCGCTCGTCACGCCCAATACGGCGGCCAGCGATGCGGTGGCGATCGCCACCAAACCCGTTGACTGACGACTGGCCCGAGGGGGTTGCGCGCCATGTGCTGGCGCGCACCGACAGCACCAATGCCGAAGCCTTGCGCCTGGCCCCCGACCTGCGGGGGCCGGCATGGATAATGGCCCATGCGCAGACGGCGGGTCGCGGCCGGCGCGGACGGGGCTGGTCGATGCAGCCGGGAAATTTCGCCGCGACCCTGCTGACCCGGCCCCACGGCAGTCCTGCCGATGCCTCGCAACTGAGTTTCGTTGCGGCGCTGGCGCTGCATGAGGCGCTGGGCACCGTCTGCGGTCCCGCCGCGCGTCTGTCGATCAAATGGCCCAACGACGTGCTGCTGAACAATGGCAAGGTTGCGGGCATCCTGCTGGAAAGCGCAGGCAGCGGAACAGGGATCGAGGCCGTTGCCGTCGGCATCGGCGTCAACCTGGCCGCCGCCCCCGATCCGGCCGAACTGGAACAGGGCGCGACTGCGCCCGTCTCGGTCCTGGGCGAGATCGGCCATGTCGTCACCCCCGAGGATTTCCTGGATCTGCTGGCCCCCGCCTTTGCCCGCTGGCAACATCAACTGGCGACCTGGGGCTTCGGCCCGATCCGCACCGCCTGGATGGCGCGGGCCGCGCGGCTGGGCCAGATCATCACTGCCCGAACCGGCAGCACGATCCGCACGGGGCGGTTCGATGGTATCGACGACAGCGGCGCGCTGATCCTGACGACTGCCGCCGGGCGGCAGGTCATTCCTGCGGCCGATATCTATTTCGCCGAAGGGGCGTGACATGCTGCTGTGCATCGACACCGGCAACACCAACAGCGTCTTTTCCATCTGGGACGGGTCGCAGTTCCTGTGCCACTGGCGCATATCGACCGAACACCGGCGGACGGCGGATGAATATTACGTCTGGTTGTCCTCGCTGATGGTCCTGCACAAGCTGGATGTGACCATCGACACCTGCATCATCAGTTCGACCGTGCCGCGGGTGGTGTTCAATCTTCGGGTGCTGTGCAACCGTTACTTCGACACAAGGCCGCTGGTCGTGGGCCGGCCCGACTGCATGCTGCCGGCCGCCCCGCGCGTCGATCCCGGCGCCACGGTGGGGCCGGACCGGATCGTCAATACCTGGGCGGCCTTCGACCTTCACGGCCCCGACCTGACGGTGGTCGATTTCGGCACCGCCACGACCTTCGACGTGGTGGATACCGACGGCGCCTATGTCGGGGGCGTGATCGCGCCGGGGGTCAATCTGTCGCTCGAGGCGCTGCATATGGGGGCGGCCAGCCTGCCCCATGTCGATATCACAAAGCCGCAGGCGGTCATCGGCACGAATACGGTTGCCTGCATCCAGTCAGGCGTGTTCTGGGGTTATGTCGGGCTGGTGCGGGAAATCTGTTATCGCATCGCCGAGGAACGGGGTCGACCGATGAAGGTGATTGCAACCGGCGGGCTTGCGCCGCTGTTCGATCAGGCCGACGGGCTGTTCCACACATGGGACGAGTATTTGACGATGCACGGGCTGCGGCTCATCCACGATCACAACAGGGAGATGGGCAATGTCTGAACGCCTGATCTATCTGCCGCTGGGCGGCGCGGGCGAAATCGGCATGAATGCCTATGTCTATGGCTATGGCCGGCCGGGACGGGAACGGCTGATCCTGGTCGACCTGGGCGTGACCTTCGGCGACATGGACTCGAGCCCCGGCATCGACCTGGTGATGCCCGACCTGCGCTGGCTGGAGGACAACCGCGACCGGCTGGAGGCGATCTTCATCACCCACGGCCACGAGGATCACGTGGGCGCCCTGGGCCTGTTGTGGAACCGGCTGAAGGTGCCGGTCTTCGCCCGCCGCTTTACCGGCACGCTGGCGCGGATGAAGCTGGAAGAGGCCGGGCAGCCCGTCGATCAGCTGCGCATCGTGGACCCGCGCCCCGCCGTGATCGAGGCCGGGCCGTTCAAGGTGCAGTTCGTCCCCGTCAGTCATTCCATTCCCGAAAGCGCCGCGCTGATCATCGACACGCCCGCGGGCCGCGTCGTCCATTCGGGCGATTTCAAGCTGGACGGCACCCCTGTGGTGGGCGAGGCGTTCGATCCCCTGATGTGGCATGACATCGCCGGCGAACGCCCGATCAAGGTGCTGGCCTGCGATTCGACCAATGTGTTCAGCCCCCATCCCGGCCGGTCCGAATCGCTGCTGGCGACGCCGATTCTGGATTTCGTGATGGCGCAGAAGAACATGGTGGTCGCCACCACCTTCGCGTCCAACATCGCGCGGCTGAAGACCCTGGCCGAGGCGGCTGTGGCCGCCGACCGCCAAGTCTGTCTGCTGGGGCGGGCCATGCGCAAGATGGTGACGGCGGCCGTAGAGACCGGCATCCTGACCAACTTTCCCAAGGTGATCGGCCCGGAAGAAGCCGCCGATCTGCCCCGCCACAAGGTCATGCTGATCGTCACCGGCAGCCAGGGCGAACGCCGCGCCGCATCCATGCAGCTGTCGATGGGCCGTTATCTGGGACTGCAACTGAAGGAGGGCGACAGCTTCCTGTTCAGTTCGCGCACGATTCCGGGCAACGAACGCCCGGTGATCCGCATCATGAACAACCTCAGCCGCCTGGGCGTGAACGTCTTTGATGCCGATGCCGGATTCTTCCATGTGTCGGGCCACGCCAACCGCCCCGACCTGGAGGCTGTGCACGAACTGCTGAAACCGCAGATGCTGATCCCCATGCATGGCGAACACATGCATCTGAGGGAACATGCCAAGCTGGGGCAGGCCCGTGGCATCCCCGCCGCCATCGCCATCAACGGCACCATGCTGGATCTGTCCGGCGACACGCCGCGCGTGGTGGACGAGGTGGAAACCGGCCGGCTTTATCTGGACGGCAATGTGCTGATCGGGGCGATGGACGGGATCGTGCGCGACCGCATCCGCATGGCGCTGAACGGCCATGCGACGGTGTCCGTCATCATCGACGAGGACGACAATCCGCTGCCCGATGCCTGGGTCGAGACGATGGGCCTGCCGCGCGAGGGGCGGGCAGGCGTTCCCCTGGCCCGCCACGTCGAAAGCGAACTGGCCGATTTCCTGGACCGCGCGGACGAGCGCACCATCATGGACGACAAGAAGCTGGACGAGGCGATCCGCAAGATCACCCGCCAGGTCATGATGGAGGAGATCGGCAAGAAGTCCGAGGTCACGGTCATCGTCAGCCGACTGGCCGCCGACTGACGGGCTCCCGCTTGACCTTGCGCCCTCGCCATTGCATCCGGCGGGCATGAGCGATTTCGACCCCAACCCGCCGCGCCGCAACTTCTATGGCCGCCGCCACGGCAAGACCCTTCGGCAAAGCCAGAAGGGCTATCTGGCCGAGGATCTGGGCGATCTGCGCCCGCGCGGCATCACCGTGCAGGACAATCCCGCGCGCGTCCCCCTCGACCCCGCCGCGATCTTCGGGGATGCCCGGCCCGTCTGGCTGGAGGTCGGCTTCGGCGGGGGCGAGCACATGGTCCACATGGCCGCCCGTTACCCGGATGTCGGCGTCATCGGCTGCGAGCCCTTCATCAACGGCGTCGCCATGCTGCTGGGCAAGATCAGGGCGGCGGGGGTGACCAATGTCAGCGTCCATCCGGGGGATGCGCGCGACCTGATGGATGTGCTGCCGGATGCCGGCATTGCGCGGGCGTTCCTGAACTATCCCGATCCCTGGCCCAAGGCCCGCCATCACCGCCGCCGGTTCGTCACGCCGGAACATCTGGTCCCGCTGGCCCGCGTGATGGCGGCGGGGGCCGAGTTTCGCGTCGCGACCGACATTCCCGACTATATGCGCCAGACGCTGGAGGAGGTGCCGAAGGCGGGATTCACGCTGGTGGCCGAAGGGCCGCAACCGTGGGATGACTGGCTGTCCACCCGATACGAGCAGAAGGCCCTGCGCGAGGGGCGGGTGCCGCATTACGCGACCTTCCGCCGCTGACGCGGGCGGGGCTCCGGCGGGGCAGCACCGGGCCCCGCGCGCTATCACATCCGCGAAGAAGGAGAAGCCCATGTCCCACGCTGTCGAACCCCGCCCGATGTCCGCCCGCCGTTCCGGTCCGTTGCGCGGACAGGCGCTGGTGCCCGGCGACAAGTCGGTCAGCCATCGCGCCCTGATCCTGGGCGCGCTGGCGGTGGGCGAGACGCGCATCACCGGATTGCTGGAAGGGCAGGACGTGCTGGACACGGCCCGCGCGATGCAGGCCTTCGGCGCGGAGGTCGAGCGGGTTGGCAAGGAAGAGTGGATCATTCACGGCGTCGGGGTCGGCGGTTTTGCAGAACCTGCGGGCGTGATCGACTGCGGCAATTCGGGGACCGGCGTGCGGCTCATCATGGGGGCGATGGCCACGACGCCGATCACCGCCACCTTTACCGGCGATGCCAGCCTGTCGCATCGGCCCATGGGGCGCGTGACCGATCCGCTGGCGCTGTTCGGGACCGGGATCACGGCGCGCGAGGGCGGGCTGCTGCCCCTGACGATCCGGGGCACGGCGGACCCGGTGCCGGTCCGTTACCGCACCCCCGTCGCCAGCGCGCAGATCAAGTCGGCGGTGCTGCTGGCCGGGCTGAACGCGCCGGGTGAAACCGTGGTGATCGAGGCCGAGCCCACCCGCGACCACACCGAACGGATGCTGGGCGGATTCGGCGCCGACATCCGCACCGAGATCACGGACGAAGGCCATGTCATTACCCTGAAGGGCCGTCCCGAACTGCGCCCGCAAGAGGTCGCGGTGCCGCGCGACCCGTCCTCGGCTGCGTTTCCGGTGGCGGCGGCGCTGATCGTGCCGGGGTCGGAAATCCGCGTCTCCGGCATCAGCCGCAACCCGACGCGCGACGGGCTGTATGTGACGCTGGCCGAGATGGGCGCGGACCTGACCTGGGAAAACGACCGCGAGGAGGGGGGCGAGCCTGTGGCCGACCTGATCGTGCGCCACGGACCCCTGCGCGGCGTCTCCGTGCCCGCCGAACGCGCGGTCAGCATGATCGACGAATTCCCGATCCTGTCGGTGATCGCCGCCGTGGCGGAAGGTGCTACGGTCATGAACGGGGTGGCGGAACTGCGCGTCAAGGAAAGCGACCGCATCGACGCGATGGCCGTCGGGCTGCGCGCGAACGGGGTTTCGGTGGACGAGACCCGCGACAGCATGACCGTTCACGGCATGGCGCGCATCCCCGGCGGCGCGACCGCGCAGACCCATCTGGACCACCGCATCGCCATGTCCTTCCTGGTGCTGGGGCTGGTGACGGATGCGCCGGTGACGGTGGACGACGCCGGTCCCATCGCCACCAGCTTTCCCGATTTCGTGCCGTTGATGCAGGGCTTGGGCGCGGATATCGGCTGAACGGCTGGCAAGGGCAGTCCATACAGTCTCGAACCCCGCGGCAGCAAGTTCAGGACATGACGCAATCAGGTCGGCGCGCAGCCCGCAAGCCGCGCGCCTTCAGGCCGGGCCCGTGGCCTATGCCGTTTCGCCGCCGGGATAGCCTGCGCCCTTCAGCGCCGCCGCGATATGATCCAGCACGGCAGGATCGTCGATCGTCGCGGGCATCTTGAAGTCCTGCCCGTCGGCGATCTTTGTCATGGTGGCGCGCAGGATCTTGCCCGAACGGGTCTTGGGCAGGCGTTCCACGACGACCGCGGTCTTGAAGGCCGCGACCGGGCCGATGCGGTCGCGCACCATCCGCACCACATCGCGGCAGATGGCCTCGGGCGGGGCCTCGGCGCCTTTCTTCAGGCACAGGAAGCCCAGCGGCATCTGCCCCTTCAGGCTGTCGGCAACCCCGATCACCGCGCATTCCGCGACGGCCGGGTGACTGGACAGCACTTCCTCCATCGCGCCGGTGGACAGGCGATGGCCCGCGACGTTGATGACGTCGTCGGTGCGCGCCATGATATAGAGATATCCGTCCTGGTCCACATAACCCGCGTCCCCGGTTTCGTAATATCCGGGGAAGGTCGTGAGGTAGGATTTGCGGAACCGATCCTCGGCGTTCCACAGCGTGGGCAGGGTGCCGGGAGGCAGGGGCAGCTTGACCGCGACGGCGCCCAGTGTGCCGGGCGGAACGGGATTGCCGCCTTCGTCCAGCACATGGATGTCATAGCCGGGCATCGCGACCGAGGGGCTGCCGCGCTTGACCGGCAGATGCTCGATCCCGAAGGGGTTGGCGGCGATGGCCCAGCCGGTTTCGGTCTGCCACCAGTGGTCGATGACCGGGACGCCCAGCTTTTCCTCGGCCCATTGCACGGTGTCGGGGTCGGCCCGCTCGCCCGCCAGGAACAGCGCCTGCAGGCTGCGCAGGTTGTAATCCTTGATGAGTTCGCCCTCGGGGTCCTCGCGCCGGACGGCGCGGATGGCGGTGGGGGCGGTGAAGAAGGACTTGACCTTGTGGTTCTGGATCACCCGCCAGAAGGCGCCGGCGTCGGGGGTGCCGACGGGCTTGCCCTCGAACACGATGGTCGTGGCCCCGGCGATCAGCGGGGCATAGCAGATATAGCTGTGCCCGACGACCCAGCCCACGTCGGAGGCGGCCCAGAACACGTCGCCCGCGTCGATGTTGTAGATATTCTTCATCGTCCAGTTCAGCGCGACCAGATGGCCCGCCGTATGCCGCACGACCCCCTTGGGCTGGCCCGTGGTGCCCGAGGTGTAAAGGATATAGGCCGGATGGTTGCCCGCAACCGGGACGCATTCGGCGGGTTCCACCCCGAACTGGAAAGTGTGCCACGCCACGTCGCGGCCTTCGACAAGCTGGGCGACTTCCTGTTCGCGCTGGAAGATCACGCAGAAATCGGGCTTGTGCGCGGCCAGTTCGATCGCGCGGTCGAGGAGAGGCTTGTAGTGGACGACACGGCCCGGCTCCAGCCCGCAGGAGGCGGCGATGATCGCCTTGGGCGTGCAGTCGTCGATGCGCACGGCCAGTTCATTGGCGGCGAAGCCGCCGAAGACGACCGAATGGATCGCGCCCAGCCGCGCGCAGGCCAGCATCGCTTCCAGCGCCTCGGGGATCATCGGCATATAGATGATGACCCGATCGCCCGCCTCGACGCCCATGGCGCGAAGCGCACCCGCCAGCGACGCCACGCGGGTCTGCAGTTCGGCATAGGTGATGCCGCGATAGGAATTGGTGATCGGACTGTCGTGGATGATGGCCAGCTGGTTGCCGCGCCCGGCCTGCACATGACGGTCCACGGCGTTCCAGCAGGTGTTGACCTGCGCGTCCGGAAACCATTCGTAAAGTGGCGCGTCGTCGTCGAACAGCGCGCGGCTGGGCGGCGTGACCCAGTCGATCGCCTGGGCCGCATTCATCCAGAACGATTCGGGGTCGTTCTGCCAGCCCGAATAGATGTCCCTGTAGCTCATCCCAAAAGCCCTCCTTCCCGTTGCGTGGGTGGTAAGAGCCGACTCCGAGTCGTTCAAGGATGTTACCGGAAACAGGGGTGCAGTTTTATGCAAATTTCCTGCCGGTCACCTGAATGGCTTTGCAAACCTGCTCTGGCGGAACGCAATGGCGAAACGCGCCGCCCGGTTTGCAAAGCCCCTGGCAGGCAGTGCGGGCAGGGGGCCGCCCCCCGCCTGCAAGCCATCAGCCGTAATGCGCGACCGGCGTGCCCGCCAGCGCCGAGATGTTGAGCAGCCCGCGCGAGGTGATCGAGGGTGTCACGATATGCGCCTTGTTGCCCATCCCCATCAGGATCGGCCCGACCTCCAGCCCGCCCGCGCGTGTTTTCAGGATGTTGCGCACGGCGGACGCCGCGTCGGTTCCGGCAAAGACCAGCGCGTTCGCCGCCTCGTCCAGCCGCGAGTTGGGCAGCAGGCGCGCGCGCACCGTGGGGTCCAGCGCCGCATCGACGTGCATTTCGCCGTCATAGATGAAATCGACCTCGCGCGCGGCCAGGATCTCCATCGCCTCGCGCATCTTGCGCCCCGAGGGCGTGTCGAGGTTGCCGAACTGCGAATGGCTGCAGAGCGCGATCTTCGGCGTCAGGCCGAAGCGGCGGACATGGCGCGCGCAGCCGATGGCGGTTTCCGCGACCTCGGCCGGGGTGGGGTCGTGGTTGACCTGGGTGTCGGCGATGAACAGCGGTCCGTTGTCCTGGATCATCATGGAGAGCGCCCCCACCGGGCGCAGCCCGTCGCGCGCCAGGATCTCGCGCACATATTTCAGATGCCAGGAATACTGTCCGAAAGCGCCGCAGATCAGGCTGTCGGCCTCGCCCCGGTGGACCATGACGGCGCCGATGGCGGTGGTGTTGGTGCGCATGATCGCGCGGGCGATGTCGGGCGTGACCCCGCGCCGCGCCATCAGCCCGTGATAGGTTTCCCAATAGTCGCGATAGCGGGGATCGCTTTCGGGGTTGACGATCTCGACGTCGCGGCCGGGGCGCAGCGGCAGGCCCGCGCGTTCGGCGCGGGTCGCGATGACATCGGGGCGGCCGATCAGGACCGGCAGGTCGGTCATCTCCTCCAGCATGGCGTTGGCGGTGCGCAGCACCCGCTCGTCCTCGCCCTCGGCAAAGACGATGCGGCGGGTGGCGGTCGCCGCCGCCTCGAACACCGGGCGCATGATGAGGGCGGACCGGAAGACCGATCCGTCGAGGTTGCGCTTGTAGGCGTTGATGTCTGCCAGGGGGCGCGTGGCCACGCCGGTTTCCATTGCCGCGCGCGCGACGGCGGTGGCCACGACCCCCATCAGCCGTGGATCGAAGGGCTTCGGGATCAGATAGTCGGGGCCGAAGCTCAGCCGTTCGCCGCTATAGGCCGCGGCGGCCTCGGCGCTGGTGGTGGCGCGGGCCAGCGCGGCGATCGCCTCGATGCAGGCGATCTGCATCTCGTCGTTGATTTCGGTGGCGCCCACATCCAGCGCGCCGCGGAAGATGAAGGGAAAGCACAGGACGTTGTTGACCTGGTTCGGATAATCGCTGCGCCCGGTGGCGATGATCGCCTCGGGCGCGGCCTCGCGCACCTGTTCGGGCATGATCTCGGGCACCGGATTGGCGAGTGCGAAGATGATGGGGCGGGGCGCCATGCCCCGGACCATGTCGGGCGTCAGCACGCCGGGGCCGGACAGGCCCAGGAACAGGTCGGCGCCGTCGATCACCTGATCCAGCATGCGCAGGTCGCTGTCCTGCGCATAGGCGGCCTTCTGCGGGGTCATGTCCGCCTCGCGGCCCTGATGGACCAGACCGTGGATGTCGCACAGCCAGACGTTTTCCCGCCGGACGCCCAGCTTCAGCAGCATGTTCAGGCAGGCGATGCCGGCGGCGCCCCCGCCGGTGGACACGACCTTGATGTCCTCGAACCGCTTGCCCGCGACCTGCAGCGCGTTCGTGGCCGCCGCGCCCACGACGATGGCGGTGCCGTGCTGGTCGTCATGGAAGACCGGGATCTTCATCGACTCGCGGCACAGCCGCTCGACCTCGAAACACTCGGGCGCCTTGATGTCTTCCAGGTTGATCGCGCCGAAGCTGGGCTCCAGCGAGCGCACGATCGCGGCCAGCTTGACCGGGTCCGTCTCGTCGATCTCCAGGTCGAAGCAGTCGATATTGGCGAATTTCTTGAACAGGACCGCCTTGCCCTCCATCACGGGCTTGGACGCGCAGGGGCCGATGTTGCCCAGTCCCAGCACGGCGGTGCCATTGGTCACCACCGCCACCAGATTGGCGCGGGCGGTATAGCGGGCGGCATTGGCGGGGTCGGCCTTGATTTCCAGGCAGGCCTCGGCCACGCCCGGCGAATAGGCCCGGCTGAGGTCGCGGCCGTTCGCAAGCGGCTTGGTCGCGCGGATTTCCAGCTTACCGGGGCGGGGAAACTCGTGATAGTCCAGCGCCGCCTGCCGCACATTGTCCTGCCGCCGCTCGTCCATTGCCATCCTCCTGTGGTCGCAGCCTCTGCGTAGCTGCCGTGCCCCTGCGTCACAAGCGCCGCGGGGCGCATTCCCGCAGGGTGGAATCCGGCCCGCCTGCTCCTCTGCATGGCAATCTTGCACGCCCGCCTGCACAAGGGAATGATGCGCCATCAGACGAGGTGTGCCATGTCCCTGATCGATGCCGCCCGCGAGGTGCGCGAATTCGCCTATGCGCCCTATTCCGGCTTCAAGGTCGGCGCCGCCGTGCGGGCGGCGTCCGGCACCGTTCACCGCGGCTGCAACGTGGAAAACGTGGCCTATCCCGAAGGCACCTGCGCCGAGGCCGGGGCCATCGCCGCCATGATCGCGGCCGGAGAGACGGAAATCGTCGAGGTCTGCGTCATCGCCGACAGCCCCCAGCCGGTCCCGCCCTGCGGCGGTTGCCGCCAGAAGCTGGCCGAATTCGCCCGCGGCGATGTGCCCGTCCTGCTGGCCACGACCGCGGGCGCGACGCTGGCCACCACCGTCGCCGAGCTGCTGCCCGGCCGCTTCGAGGCCGCGCATATGCCGGAGGGGCGGTGAGCCGGGGCCCCGATCCCCGCCCCGCGATCGAGGCGGTCAAGGCCGGACGCGGCCTGGATGATGCGGCGGCCCGGCTGATCGCGCGCGGTCTGGCGGACGGGTCGGTCAGTGACGCGCAGGCGGCTGGATTCGCGATGGCGGTGCTGCTGCGGGGTATCGGCGCCCCTGGCCGGGCGGCGCTGACGCGGGCCATGCGCGATTCGGGGTCCGTGCTGGCCTGGAATCTGCCGGGACCGGTCGTGGACAAGCATTCGACCGGGGGGGTGGGGGATGCGACATCGTTCATCGTGGCCCCGCTGGTCGCGGCCTGCGGCGGATATGTGCCGATGATCTCGGGCCGCGGACTGGGGCACACGGGCGGCACGCTCGACAAGCTGGAATCGGTGCCCGGCCTGCGCGTCGATCTGGACGAGGACGCCCTGCGCCGGGTCGTGGCCGATGCGGGTTGCGCCATCGTCGCGGCCGGGTCCGATCTGGCCCCGGCCGACCGGCGGCTTTACGCCATCCGGGACGAGGCCGCGGCGGTGGACGGCATCGACCTGATCGCCGCCTCGGTCCTGTCCAAGAAGCT
>CALLYR010000107.1 GCA_937859005.1 uncultured Paracoccus sp.
GGACCGCCCACCGGGGCGCGGCGGTGGCGCAGCCGGGTTCCTGCCGTGCTGGCAGTGGCGCCGTTCCTGCCGGTCGGGGTGTTCCTCGCCCTCGATCGCGCGGGCTGCCGCGGATGGGGCACGGATGGCCCGCCCCAGCCCGTTTGTCCGGGCGGGCCTGCCGCCGGATGGGCATATGTGCCGACGGCCGATGTCTCGTTTGCGATGCTGTGGCTATCGCCTTTGGTGGCGTTGTGGGTGGTGGCGATGATCGCGGCGGCCGCCGACCTTTCCTGAGTAAGCCTCAGCTTGCCCGTAGGGTGCGTGCTTGCACGCACCATCCCGTCGCCTATCCCTCCGCCCGCAGCAGAGTCACCAGCGTGTCGCCATAGCGGCGCTGGTCGATGGGCGTCAGGCCGGGCGGGGGCAGGGGGGCGGTGTCCTCCTCCCACACCACCAGCGCATCGGGGGCAAGCCAGCCGCCTGCCAGCGCGGATGCCAGCGCCCGTTCGCCCAGGCCCTTGCCATAAGGGGGGTCCAGGAACAGCAGGTCGTAACCCGCACCGCGGTTCGGGCCGAGACTGGTGGCATCCCGCCGCCACAGGTCGGTCACCCCCATCGCGCGGGCCTTTTCGACATTGGCGCGGATCAGGGCGCGAGCCGTGGCGCCATCGTCCACGAAGGCCACACGGGCCGCGCCGCGCGACAGCGCCTCCAGCCCCAGCGCGCCGGTGCCGGCGAACAGGTCCAGCACCCGCGCGCCCTCCAGCCTCACGCCGTGGCTGTTGACCAGCAGGTTGAAGATCGATTCGCGCACCCGGTCGGTCGTGGGCCGCAGATGGGCGGCGGGGTCGCCCGCGCCGACCTCGGCCAGCTTCAGCCCGCGCAGGCGGCCGCCCACGATGCGCATCACGCCGCTCCGGCAGGAGAAGGTTGCCGGGTCACATCAGCGCCTTCAGGTCGGGGACGGCCGTCACGGCCTCGGGGTCGGGCGAACGGCCTGCGTCGATCAGCCGCTTGCCGATCATATAGGCGCGGGCGTCGTTCAGCGCGTCCACGGCCAGAAGACGCGGACCCGCGAAATACCACGCCGAGCCGCCCTTTGCCGCGGGACGCACCACCACCCGGTCATAGCCGGCATTCCAGCCCGCGATCTGCAGCTTGGCGTCGTATTGGTCCGACCAGAACCACGGCTTCGCGATGTAGGGCCTGTCCGCGCCCAGCATGTTCGCAGCCACCGATTCGGCCATGTCGATGGCGTTCCCCACGCTTTCCAGCCGCAGACGTCCGCCTTCATGCGGGAAGGACGCGCAGTCCCCCGCCGACCAGATCGCGGGATCGCTGGTCCGGCCCAGCGTGTCGACGGCGAGGCCGTCCGGGTCCTGCTCGCAGGTGAACTGGCACGAA
>CALLYR010000108.1 GCA_937859005.1 uncultured Paracoccus sp.
GGTGATCGCGGCGCTGGTGCTGGCGCCGGTGGTGGCGGTGGCCTGGATGGCGCTGAACCCGTCCGACAACATCTGGCCGCATCTGCTGTCCACGACGCTGCCACGGTATTTCCGCAATACGGTGGTGCTGGCGCTGGGCACGGGGGCGCTGGCGGCAGCGACGGGCGCGGGCGCGGCCTGGCTGATCGCGATGTTCGAGTTTCCGGGGCGCCGGGCTCTGGAATGGCTGTTGCTGACGCCCCTGGCGGTGCCCGCCTATATCGGGGCCTATGCGCTGGCCGATTTCCTGGATTATTCGGGTCCCGTCCAGACGATGCTGCGCGAAAGCTTCGGCTGGACCTCGTCGCAGGATTACTGGTTTCCGCAGATCCGCTCGATCGAGTCGGCGATGGTCGTGCTGGCGGCGGCGCTTTACCCTTATGTCTATCTGCTGGCGCGGGCGGCGTGGCTGGAACAGTCCGCCAGCGCATACGAGGTCGCGCGCGCCCTTGGCACCGGCGGCTGGAGCCTGTTCCGGCGCGTGGGCATGCCGCTGGCGCGCCCCGCCATCGTCGCGGGCGCGGCCATTGCCATGATGGAATCCGTCGCCGATTACGGGGTGGTCAGCTATTTCGGCGTGCAGACGTTGAACACGGGCATCTTCACGACCTGGCTGGAGGGGCAGAATGCCGGCGGCGCGGCCCAGATCGCCATGGTGATCCTGGGAATCGTGCTGGTGCTGGTGATGCTGGAACGGATCAGCCGCCGCCGGGCGCGTTACCATCAAAGCGCGCGCCACCCCCGCCCCGTCACGCGCCAGCGCCTGCGCGGGGCTGCGGCCTGGGCCGCCACGCTGGCCTGCGTGCTGCCCTTTGCGATGGGTTTCGTCCTGCCGGTGGCGGTCATTATCCATTACGCGCTGGCCTATCCGCAGGGCTGGTTCGGACCGGGCCTGACACGGGCGCTGGTCCATACGCTGACGCTGGGGGCGGGGGCTGCGGTGGTGACGGTCGGGCTTGCGCTGTTCATGGTCTATGGCGTGCGGCTGTCGGGGCTGCGCCTGCCGCGGCTGATGCTGCCCGCGACCACGATCGGCTATGCCGCGCCGGGGGCGGTGCTGGCGGTGGGCATCCTGTTCCCGCTGGCGGCGCTGGACCACCGGCTGGCCGATCTGATCCAGTCCATCACCGGCACCGATCCGGGGCTGATCCTGACCGGCACGGGCTTCGCCATCGTCGTGGCCTATGTGGTGCGGTTCTTTGCGCTGGGGCAGGGGGCGCTGGACGCAGCCTTTGCCCGCGTGCCGCCGTCGTTGCCCATGGCTGCGCGGTCGCTGGGCCGCGACGCGCACGGAGTGCTGCGCGACCTGTATGTGCCGCTGATCCGCGGCTCGGTCGCCTCGGCGCTGCTGCTGGTCTTTGTGGACTGTTCCAAGGAACTGCCTGCGACGCTGCTACTGCGGCCCTTCAATTACGAGACGCTGGCCACGCGCGTCCACGAAAAGGCCAGCCTGGAGGATCTGGGCAATGCCGCCCCCGCCGCGCTGCTGGTGATGGCGGTGGGCATGGTCGCGGTGGCGCTGCTGGCGCGCATGAACCTGGGCCGTCCGGAACGGGGCTGAACGCCGGGGCTTGCCGCAGGCCCTGCCTCGGCGTATCTGCGATGGGCGGGGCCGGTTTAGCTCAGCTGGTAGAGCAGCTGATTTGTAATCAGAAGGTCGCGGGTTCGATTCCTGCAACCGGCACCATGAAATCAAAGAGTTAGTTCGAAATAACTGAATCTTTTTCATATTCAGACACTGTCAGGGAACGCGGGGGAACGGCGTGTCGATGTCAGCCTCAGGACCGCGAGAGGAACCGGAACCCTGGAAGGCCGAGGTTACCCGCGTCATGAAGGTTCAAGGGAAGCTGTTATGCTTGGACAAGGCCGGCGAGGCGGCATTCGACCCCGGCAGCCCGCTTCGGCACGGTCCCGCTCTTCCGGCGGAAGCACTCTTGGCTCTTACGCTGATCAACTTGCGAGATGTGCTTGGATGGCTAGACAAGGCGGGACGCAGGATTTCGTTTACTACTGACGACCTGCCTGCAGGCAAGGATATCACCGATCACATTGCATGCATGCGAAACGCTGCCTGCCATGTGGATACACGACGTGAGGTGAATGATGCGGTGAAGCTTCACTTCGGCCATCTCACCCGAAAGGGTAAGGGTGCTACCATCGGCGAAACCACCCTTTCGAACCCTTGCGACGATGGCGTCGCCTTCTTCTATGGCGCCAACGGGATTTTTCTCGTCAGGCATATCCAACGTGCAATTCGCGAAACTTCGGCAGCAGCATTCGAACTTGCAAGGCAGAACGGCATAATCTGGCCGTGGCGCTGATAAGCTAATCAGAACGGTGGGGGACGGGTACAACCCGAGACTATGTGAAGCTGCGCGACAGTCTCCATAGCGGACAGCCCGCTTCGTGTTCTCGGGCGGGCAGGATGTGATCGTCGATTTCTAAGACGGGCAGGGCATCGTGCTGTTCGACCGTGCCGCGCTGGGCCTGACCAGCCGGACCGGGGTACTGGCGGCCTGCATCAATTCCGGCGGCAATGTCATCGTCGATCTGGGGGCGAACGAACTGGTCGTGCGCGACATCAACTTGACCAGTTCCGCGACAGCTTTGCCCTGATCTGATCTGCGCGTGACCAGCCCATCGGTGGCAGGTCACGCCCCCCAGGTCTGTTCCAGCACTCCGGTCCAGTTCCGCCAGGCGATTCTTTCGACCAGTTCGTCGCCGTAACCATGCGCCTGCATCGCGGCGATCAGGCGAGGCAGGGCGGCGGCGTCGGGCAGGTCGGCGGGCATCAGGGCGCCGTCGAAATCGGACCCAAGCGCCACCCCGTCCTCGCCCAGAATGGACAGCAGGTGGTCGAGATGGCGCAGCATGACCTCGAACCCCTGCAGCGGCAGCCGCTTGCCGTCGGGGCGCAGGAAGCCGCTGGCGAAGTTCAGCCCGACCAGTCCGCCGCTGTCCGCGAGCTGGCGCAGCTGGCGGTCGGTCA
>CALLYR010000109.1 GCA_937859005.1 uncultured Paracoccus sp.
CCTTTCGATTTCTGGGAACCCTGCGCTCAGATGCGGGGGCTGCCGGCCTCGTCCTCGTCCCGACCGGCCGAGCCGATGTCGTCGAACAGTTCGGCGATCTCGAATTCGGCGGCGGCATCCGCTTCCGCGGCCAGTTCCTGGATCGACTTGCCCGTGGCCTGCAGTTCGGCCTCCTCGGCGGAACGGGCGACGTTCAGCGTCACTTCGGCATCCACTTCGGGGTGCAGATGAACCTTGACCGTATGCAGGCCCAGTTCCTTGATCGGCGCGGTCAGCACGATCTGGCGGCGCTCGACCCTGAAGCCTTCGGCGACGGCGGCATCGGCCACGTCACGCGGCGTCACCGAACCATACAGCGCACCGGCGTCCGATGCCGAGCGGATCACGACAAAGGACTTGCCGTCCAGATCGGCCGCGATCGTCTGCGCCTCGGCGCGGGTCTCGTCGTTGCGGACGGCCAGATCGGCCTTCTTTGCCTCGAAGGCGGCGATGTTGGCGTCGGAGGCGCGCATCGCCTTGCCCTGCGGCAGCAGGAAGTTGCGGGCGAATCCGTCCTTGACGCGGACGACCTCTCCCATCTGGCCCAGCTTGGCCACGCGTTCCAGCAGAATGACTTGCATGATTCAGCCCCTCACTTCACGGCATAGGGCAGCAGGGCCAGGAACCGCGCGCGCTTGATCGCGCGGGCCAGCTCACGCTGCTTCTTGGCCGAGACGGCGGTGATGCGCGAGGGCACGATCTTGCCGCGTTCGGAGACATAGCGTTGCAGCAGGCGGGTGTCCTTGTAGTCGATGGCCGGCGCGTTGTCGCCCGAGAAGGGGCAGACCTTGCGGCGGCGGAAAAACGGTTTGGTCGCCATGTGTGTCGCTCCTTATCCCTCAGAACCGGTCGCCGCGGGGGGCGCGTTCGGTGCGCTCGCCACGGTCCTCGCCGCGCGGTTCGCGGAGCTCGCCACGATCGCCCTCGCGGCGATCCCCGTCGCGGCGGTCGCCATCGCGGCGCTCGCCGCGCTCTCCGTCGCGGCGGTCGCGTTCGTCGCGGCGCTGCATCTGGATCGAGGGACCTTCGGCATGCGCGTCCACGCGCACGGTCAGCACGCGCATCACGTCGTCATGCAGGCGGGCCAGACGTTCCATTTCCTGCACGGCTGCCGAAGGCGCGTCGGTGCGCAGGAAGGCGTAATGGCCCTTGCGATTCTTGTTGATCTTGTAGGCGAGCGTCCGGACGCCCCAGTATTCGCTTTCCTTGACCGTTCCGCCGTTGTCGGCGAGCACGGTCGAGAAATGTTCGACCAGCCCTTCGGCCTGCGTGTTCGACAGGTCCTGGCGGGCGATCAGCACATGCTCGTAAAGCGGCATGTCGAACCCTTTTCGTATCAGGCGCGCTTCATAGGCGGGGAATGCCCTCCGCGCCCCGCCACGAGAGGCTGCGCCGGTTTCGCAAATTTGCGGAAGGATGCGGTCTTATACAGGCGCGCGCCCGCGACGCAAGGGGGATGCGCTGCATGGCCGGTGCCCCGGAACCGGAAGGTTATCCACGGGTTTCGGCGGGATGACAGTGCCGTTCGGCGGATTGTCCCGCCGCCTGCACCTGCACCCTGCACCCTGCAACAGGAGACGCCTTCATGATCCGGCCGATTTCCACCCTTGCCACCGCGCTGGCGCTGGCCGCCCCGGCCCTGGCGCAGACCGCCCCCGCCACGCCGGCACCTGCCGATGCAGGCGCCGCCGCACCCGCGGCCGCAGGCGACATCAGCGGCACCTATGCGTTCGATCCGGCGCACAGCCAGATCGTGTTCTCCTATGACCACATGGGCTTTTCGGTCAGCCATGGTTTCGTGAACGCGGTGGCCGGCTCGGTCACGCTGGACAGCGCCAATCCGGCGAACTCGACGGTCGAGGCCAGCTTTCCGCTGAACTCGATGCGCACCATTGACGCCGAACTGGACAAGCACATCATGGGCCCGGACTTCTTCAACGGCGCGGCCCCCGACACGCAGGTGACATTCAAATCCACCAGCGTCCAGGTCGAGGATGACGACGAGGCCAAGGTCACGGGCGACCTGACCCTGAACGGCGTCACCAGGCCGGTCACGCTGGAGGTCGAGTTGCGCAAGGCCGGACCCAATCCCATGACGAACAAGCCCGCCGTCGGATTCGAGATCGAGGGCAAGCTGAAGCGGTCCGATTTCAACCTGGGCGCCTTTGCCCCTGCCGTCAGCGACGACGTGGAACTGAAGATCTCGGTCGAGGCGTCGAAGGGCTGATCCGCCCCTGCGCCGACCGCCCTTCCGCATCAATGTCGGCGCGGATGTCCCTGCGCCGCCCTTTCCGTGGTCCCCGCCTCAGTTCGCCGCGCCTTCCGCGGGCTGTTCCGCGGGCGGCGCCGCGGCGGCGTCCACGACGGCCGAGGGCTGGGGCGTGTCCGGGCCGCGGACCGGCAGGATCGGATGGACGATCTGCGGCTGGTCGCCCGTCAGCGTATGCAGGAAGGCCACGATATCGTCGATCTGCGCCGGTTCCAGTTCGGTGCCAAGCTGCGCGTCCGACATGATCCGCACGGCATCATGCAGGTCCCAGACCCTGCCGGAATGGAAATAGGGCGCAGTCAGCGCCACGTTGCGCAAGGGCGCCGCGCGGAACACATATTCGTCGGCTGCGGTGTTGGTCACGCTGAAGCGGCCGGGGTCGTCGGCCGGGCGCACCTCCTCGTCGGGGGCGGCCACCAGACCGAAGGGATAGTAATCCTGCCCGCCGAAGTTCACGCCGCCGTGGCAGGACGCGCAGCCGGTCTCGACGAAGGCTGCAAGGCCGCGCTTTTCCTGTTCGTTCATCGCGCCGTCCGCGCCCTGCAGCCACTGGTCGAAACGGGCGTTGGGCGTGATCAGCACCGTCTCGAAGGCTTCGACCGCATGGGCGAAGTTGTCGAAGGTGATCGGGTCCTGCTCGCCCGGAAAGGCTGCGTCGAAGGCATCGACATAACCGGGCATCGACTTCAGCGTATCGACCAGGTTCTCGGGGGTGTTGTTCATTTCCACCCCGGCCTGGACGGGACCCTTGGCCTGTTCGGCCAGGTCGGGCGCGCGGCCATCCCAGAACTGGGCGACGTTGAAGACGGCGTTCAGCATGGTGGGGGCGTTGCGCGGCCCCTTCTGCCAGCCATGCCCGATCGAGGTTTCCAGCCCGTCCACCCCGCCCAGACCTACGTTGTGGCAGGACTGGCAGGAAAACAGGCCGGACCGCGACATCCGGGGATCGAAGAACAGCATCGCGCCCAGGTCGATCCTGGCCTTGGTCATGATGTTGCCGGCCGGCGCCTCGGCCGCGCGCGGGATGACCTCGAAATATTCGGCCGCGGCAT
>CALLYR010000110.1 GCA_937859005.1 uncultured Paracoccus sp.
CCCGCGTCAGTTCGGCCAGCAGCAGCGTCTTGCCCGCCCCCGCCTTGCCCAGAACCGCCATGACGCGGCCCGTGCCGGGCTGGGCCGGGGCAACCCCGTGCGCGGCAAGGTCGATGCCCGCTGCGGCAAGGGTTTCCGCAAGGGCATTCCAGGCGGCGGACTGGTCGGGGGACAGCTCGGTCGCGATGTCGGGGGCAGGGGCGCGCTGCATCGCGGCATCCTAGCGTTTCGCCAGCCCGCGGCAAGCCGCCAGTGCGATGGCCGCGTGGCGCCGGTTCGGTCCGGCCGGATCCTTTCAATGCAGCAAAGCGTTGACTGTTGTTTCCCTTGTGCCTGTCCCGGCCCTGCGGCCGGACAAGGCGCGGCAGAACGATGATCACGGCCAAGGAGACGGAAAGCAAATGCCAAACCATCGAAAACGCCCGGGATCGCTTCTTCCATTTCTCGCGCTTGCCGGAGCCGGGGCACTGGCGGCTCTTGTGATATGCCGGCGCGACTCGCCGCCGCAGGCTGCCGGCAGTGGCCGTCCAGGCCGTCCCGGACGGGAACCCGGCAGCAGGGACGCGCCGCGGATGGCAGCGATTTCCTCCAGGGCTGCGGCCGAGGCGAGCGACCCGGACTGCGACTTCGTCCGTCCTGCGGGGCGCGGCGCCATGCGCGATCCGCCCCGGCGCTGGGACATGGTGGACGAAAGCTCGGACGAATCCTTCCCGGCCAGCGATCCGCCCGGAACTTACTGAACCGTATCTTCTCCGGCGGCCGCGCTGCAGCAGGGCGGCCGCCCCTGCATTGCCATTATGGGGGCCGAGACCGGCATCCTCGCCGATTCGCCGACGCGACGCGGCTGTCATACCGGTCGGCTTCGCGTTGTCCCGCAGGCCGGTGCAACTGGCCAAGGTGCAGAGCTTGCCGGTGCGGCCCTGTCCGGCCCTCGCCCATGGCAGCCCGTTCATCGGCTGTCCTGGCCCGGCTCTGGCTTTCATCCCCACCTGCTGTCACTCTTTGGCCATTATCTGGCGCGGCCGAGCGGTTGCGCGGCATGGGGATACCCAGAGCGCGAGCAGATGCCGGACATCCTGATCGCCGCCTTCTTCTTCGTGAGCACTGAACCGTGGCGATCCTGAATTCGCCGATTCCGGTATGATCGTATCGCTGGGCAGCCCGGCCATCGCGGCGATCCTTTGTCCGAGGCCGATGCATGCTATCCAGATGTGCCTGCGCGGGCGAAACACCGCGGGCGCGCGGCACTCAGCTTACACGGAGCAAGCATTTCAGTAGCTCCGGTCTGCGAACCGTCTATAGCGTTGGCGCTGCGCGCTCAAATGCTCCGTGGTCAGGAGAACCGGTGCAACTGCCCCGCTGTGGATCGCTGCGCTCGGGAGCCATTGCTGGAAAAAGGGCAGGGCCACGCCTCTACCTGCGCTCGGGTGCGAATGCCGCCAAGAGTTCACGATAATAACGCATATGCGTTACGCCAAGTGAGCTAATCGCCGGGTGCAGCATCGGCATGATCCTGGCTCATCTTCAGGTTGTTGGCGCTTGGTTGTGGCGCTGATGTGGGCGGCGCACCGACGGTGTCGTCCGCAGCGGCATCAACTGTCAGGATCGGGCCGTCGAAGCCAAGGACGCTCTCAGGCACCTGAGCGCCGTTTGTGATGCGAGGCACTTCGTCCTTGCCAAAATCGAGCAGTTCGGCGACGGCGATCATCCCGTCGGCGTTCGCATCTGCTTTTCCGGAAATGCCGCGCAGCAGTGCGGCGGTGAAGGCGCCATGGTTGAGCTCCGGGGGCTCGTAACAAACCATGCCTGGCCCACCGCCGACAGCCACGGTCATGCCAAGCGCGCCCAAGGGCTCTAGCATCGACTGCGGTGCCGCGGGGCAGGCATCGATTAGCAAGATGACGTAGGTCGAGCCGACCAGCGGCAGCAGTCGCTCGCGGAGTTCAGGAAGCGAGATCGCGTTTGACATTGAATCCAGGTCTGGTCCACCATCGACGGAGAGGCCATCGACAGGGATAAGGTAGATTTGCCCTTCGTGCGCGGCCGCGTGACCTGAGAAGTGCACGATCACCACGTCGCCGCGTACGGCAAAGGCGCGGCGGCCAAGGCTGTCGACGGCCGAAAGCACCGCCTCCCGGGTCGCCTCGCCGTCCAGCAATGTCTGGGCGTGAACCTCTGTATAGAGCGCCCCTCGTTGGTTTGATACACTTCGGGTCATCGCGCGGGCGTCTGCAGCGGCGGAGTTCAGAGACACTAAGCCATACTTGTTGATGCTGACTGCGAGCACGAATAGCTGCCTTCCCATTGCGCCGCCGGGAGCGATGACCGAGGGGAGTCGCGGAAGCCGCGCATTGGGCGTTTCCGCAAGGAAATTTGCGAGATCGGTGCGCAGAAGCGGGTTCTTGATGAGTCTTGCATCAAGCAGAAACTGAAAGTTGTTGCGGACTGACTCGCCATCGCCGCCGATCTTGATCATCTCAAGGATGCGCGCTGCTTCAGCCTTGCGATCCTCAAGCGCGATCTGCTGCCGGGCATTGTGCCAGGCAATGCCGGCGTTGATGAGCCCGGCAAGCGCAGCCGTTGCAATCGCGGCAAAAAGAGGGCTTCGCCAGGATGTCTTTTCCTGTTCGCGCGTCCTGAGGGCGAGCACCTGCGTCCGAAGGGTGCGTCCGAAGGGTGCGCTCGTCTTCCCATTTTTCCCGCTCGAACCGCAGCCGTTCGTCAACGTCGGACATCAGCTTCATCCCGGCCAATGCCTTGAGCATAACATCAGCGCGTGCGCATGCGTAGCAAATGGTGCGAGCGGCAGCTCGGTGATCTGCGTCAGATGCTCTGCGTCAGCCTGTCGTCATCATATTTCAGCAGCCGGGTCCGGGCTCTCACTGGCATGGTGGCCAGAGCGCTTCAGACATGACTTGACCGGACTGGACTGAGCGGGGCTGGCGTCCCATCCAACACAGACGCACCTCGCCACTGATGCCGTGCCTGCCTGCAGGGGCTTCGTCTGGTGAAAAAACAGGAAAAAGGGTGCGTGCTCGCACGCACCCTTGGGGCCGAGGGCGTAATCTCACGCCCACCCGGCCGCGCCTCAGCCCCGCGGCCCGGCTTCCAGCGCGTCCTCGAAGGTCCGCAGGCCGGTGCGCGGCGCTTGCACCAGCACGGCCATGTTGCCCGGCTTGTGTTCGTTGCGCATCATCTTCATGTGCGCCTGCGGGATTTCGCCCCACGGGAAGACCTCGGACATGCAGGGGTCGAGGCGGCGTTCCAGCATCAGCCGGTTGGCGGCGGCGGCCTGCTTGAGATGGGCGAAATGCGATCCCTGCAGGCGCTTCTGGTGCATCCACATATAGCGCACGTCGAAGGTGCAGTTGAAGCCGGTGGTGCCCGCGCAGATCACGACCATGCCCCCCTTCTTGCAGACGAAGGTGCTGACCGGGAACGTCGCCTCGCCGGGGTGCTCGAAGACGATGTCGACGTTGTTGCCCTTGCCGGTGATGTCCCAGATCGCCTTGCCGAACTTGCGGACTTCGTTGAACCACTCCTTGTATTCGGGGGTGTTCACCGTGGGCAGTTGCCCCCAGCACTTGAAGTCCTTGCGGTTCAGGACGCCCTTGGCGCCCAGATCCATCACGAAGTCGCGCTTGTCCTCGTCGGAAATCACCCCGATCGCATTGGCGCCCGCCGCATTGATGAGCTGGATCGCATAGGACCCGAGGCCCCCGGACGCGCCCCAGACCAGCACGTTCATGCCGGGCTTCAGCTCGTGCGGCTCATGCCCGAACAGCATGCGGTATGCGGTCGCCAGCGTCAGGGTATAGCAGGCCGATTCCTCCCACGTCAGGTGGCGGGGGCGGGGCATCAGCTGCTGGGCCTGGACGCGGGTGAACTGGGCAAAGCTGCCGTCCGGCGTCTCGTATCCCCAGATGCGCTGGGTGGGCGAATACATCGGGTCGCCGCCGTTGCATTCCTCGTCGTTGCCGTCGTCCTGGTTGCAGTGGATCACGACCTCGTCGCCCACCTTCCAGTTGCGGACCTTGTCGCCGACCGCCCAGACGATGCCCGAGGCATCGGACCCCGCGATGTGATAGGGCGCCTTGTGGCCGTCGAAGGGGCTGATCGGCACGCCGAGGCCGGCCCAGATGCCGTTATAGTTGACGCCCGCCGCCATCACGAGGACCAGCACCTCGTTGCTGTCGATGGGGGGCGTCTCGACCACCTCGATCTGCATGGCCTTGTCGGGTTCGCCGTGGCGTTCGCGGCGGATGGCCCAGGCATACATCTGCTTGGGAACGTATCCCAGGGGCGGCATCTCGCCGATCTCGTAGAGATCCTTTTCCGGCGCGTCATAGGGGGCGATGGGGCTGGGGCTGTCCAGTGCCATGGTCACGTCCTTCACAATCATGCCGCAGCGCAGAAGCCCGGCTATCCAGCCGATTGCTATGCGTGGATGCGCAACATTGCAATAGATGCGAAGGCATCTGGCGCAAGAATATGTCGGATTTGTGAAATGATCTTCCGCGGCTGCCTGCCGCTTGCGCCGCACTGCGGCGAATTGACGACGTATCAATCTGTCCGTTAACTGGCCACGACCGACAGATTCTTGCGAGAGGGGCGCCGCATGGCCCAGAAGGACAAACCCTGGCTGTTCCGCACCTATGCCGGCCATTCGACGGCCGCCAAGTCGAACGAGCTTTACCGCACCAACCTGTCCAAGGGACAGACCGGCCTGTCTGTGGCCTTCGACTTGCCGACGCAGACCGGGTATGACAGCGATCACGTGCTGGCGCGCGGCGAGGTCGGCAAGGTCGGCGTCCCCGTCTGCCATCTGGGCGACATGCGGGCATTGTTCGATTCGATCCCGCTGGAGCAGATGAACACGTCCATGACGATCAACGCCACGGCGCCGTGGCTGCTGTCGCTGTATGTCGCGGTCGCCGAGGAGCAGGGGGCGGACGTGGCCGCCCTGCAGGGCACGGTGCAGAACGACATCATCAAGGAATACCTGTCGCGCGGCACCTATATCTGCCCGCCCAAGCCCAGCCTGCGGATGATCACCGACGTGGCGGCCTATACGGCGCAGCACCTGCCCAAGTGGAATCCGATGAACGTCTGTTCCTATCACCTGCAGGAAGCGGGGGCGACGCCGGAACAGGAACTGGCCTATGCGCTGGCGACGGGGATCGCGGTGCTGGACGACCTCAAGGGCAAGGTCGCGCCTGCGGATTTCCCGGCCATGGTCGGGCGCATCAGCTTCTTCGTGAACGCAGGGATCCGCTTCGTCACGGAACTGTGCAAGATGCGCGCCTTCACCGAGCTGTGGGACGAAATCTGCCGCGACCGCTATGGCATCGAGGAGGAGAAATACCGCCGCTTCCGCTATGGCGTGCAGGTGAACAGCCTCGGCCTGACCGAACAGCAGCCGGAAAACAACGTCTATCGCATCCTGATCGAGATGCTGGCGGTCACGCTCAGCAAGAACGCCCGCGCCCGCGCCGTGCAACTGCCTGCGTGGAACGAGGCGCTGGGCCTGCCGCGTCCCTGGGACCAGCAGTGGTCGCTGCGGATGCAGCAGATCATGGCCTATGAAACGGATCTGCTGGAATATGGCGACCTCTTCGACGGCAACCCGGTCGTGGCGGCCAGGGTCGAGGAACTCAAGGACGGCGCGCGCGCGGAACTGAAGCTGCTGGACGAGATGGGCGGCGCCATCGCCGCCATTGATTACATGAAATCGCGGCTGGTCGAATCGAACGCCGCCCGCCTGAACCGGGTCGAAGGTGGCGAAACCGTCGTCGTCGGCGTGAACCGCTGGCAGCAGGGCGAGCCTTCGCCCCTGACCGCAGGCGACGGCGGGATCATGGTCGTCGATCCGGCGGTCGAGGCCGATCAGGTCGCCCGCCTGAACGACTGGCGCGCGGCCCGCGATGCGGGTGCGGTGCAGGACGCGCTGGACCGGCTGCGCGCGGACGCGCAGGCCGGGCGCAACGTCATGCCCGCGTCCATCGCCGCGGCGAAAGCGGGCGCCACCACCGGCGAATGGGCGGGCGTCATGCGGCAGGTCCACGGCGAATACCGCGGGCCGACCGGCGTTTCGGCCAGCCCGTCCAACCGCACCGAGGGGCTGGAGCCGATCCGCGAGGCGGTGGATGCCGTCAGCGCGAAACTGGGCCGCCGGATGAAGTTCGTGGTCGGCAAGCCGGGGCTGGACGGCCATTCCAACGGGGCCGAACAGATCGCCTTCCGCGCGCGCGACTGCGGCATGGACATCACCTATGACGGCATCCGGCTGACGCCCGAACAGATCGTGGCGGCGGTGCGCGAGCAGGACGCGCATGTCGTCGGCCTGTCGATCCTGTCGGGCAGCCACCTGCCGCTGGTCCGCGACGTGATGGAGCGGATGCGCGCGGCGGGCGTGGGCCATGTTCCGGTCGTCGTGGGCGGCATCATCCCGGACGAGGACGCCCGGCAATTGCTGGGTTACGGGGTGACGCGGGTCTATACCCCCAAGGACTTCGAGTTGAACCGGATCATGATGGACCTGGTGGCGCTGGTCGATCCCGAGGCCGTCGCCGCGTGACGGCGATGATGGTGCGTGCTTGCACGCACCATCACGGACAACCGGGGCGGCCGGAGCGCCCATCCTGCACGGGGCGCGCGAGCGAGTCCGGGGAACCGGCCGGGGCACGGCCGCATGGGTTGTCTGGGCCGGAAAGAAGCCCCTGCCTTGTGCCCGCATGGGGCGCGGGGCATCCTGCCGCCTGTCCACAACGCGAGAGTTCCGATGCCCGCCCCCGAGAACCGCTTCAAGGCCGCGCTCGCGCAGGGGCGCGCGCAGATGGGCGCATGGGTCGGCCTGGCCGATCCTTACGCCGCCGAGATCACGGCCAGCGCGGGTTTCGACTGGCTGCTGATCGACGGGGAACATGCGCCGAACGACCTGCGGTCGATCATGGCGCAGTTGCGCGTGGTCGGGGCCTCGGGCAGCCACGCGGTCGTGCGCCTGCCGATGGACGAGACCTGGGCGATCAAGCAGGCGCTGGACATCGGCGCGCAGTCGATCCTGATCCCGCTGGTCGAATCGGCGGCGCAGGCGGAACGGCTGGTCCGCGCCCCCCGATACGCGCCGCGCGGCAACCGCGGTGTGGGGGCGGCGCTGGCGCGGGCCTCGGGGTTTTCGGCGGTGCCGGATTATCTGGCGACGGCGGACGACCAGATCTGGCTGGGAGTGCAGGTCGAGACCCGCGCGGGGCTGGCGGCGCTGGACGATATCCTGACGGTCGAGGGCGTGGACGGCGTCTTCATCGGCCCCGCCGATCTGGCCGCCGACATGGGTTTCGGCGCCGACAGCCATGCGGCGCCGGTGGTTGCCGCCATCCGTGACGCGATCCGCCGCATCGCGGCCTCGGGCAAGGCGCCGGGCATCCTGACCACCGACCCCGCATTCGCGCGGCAATGTCTGGACGACGGGGCGCGCTTCGTCGCCACCTGCATCGACGTGACCACCTATGCCGCCGCGATCCGGGCTGCGGGGCAGGCGGCACGGGCGCTGCGCGATGCCGTGCCGCCGGAGCCGGGATCGGGGGAGTAGCGGCCCTTACCGCGGCAGCCGGCCCAGCAGATAGAATTCCTCGTTCGGCGGAATGTCGGAGGCGTTCACCAGACGGTTCGACATCCCGAAAAAGGCGGCGATGGCCGCGATGTCCCAGATCTCGTCGGGGGTAAAGCCCGCTTGCGCCAGCGCCCGATGGTCGGCATCCCCGATTTCATCGGCGCGCAACGTCACCTTCTCGGCATAGTCCAGCATCGCCCGCTGCCGGTCGGTGAGATCCGCTTTCCGCCAGTTGACCGCGGCCTGATCGGCGATCAGCGGGTTCTTCGCCCGGATGCGCAGGATCGCGCCATGGGCCACCACGCAATACTGGCAGCGGTTCAGCCCGCTGGTGGCGACCACGATCAGTTCGCGCTCGGCCTTGGACAGGCCCTCGTCCTTTTCCATCAGCGCGTCGTGATAGGCGAAAAAGGCGCGGAACTCGGCCGGGCGGTGGGCCAGCGCCAGAAAGATGTTGGGCACGAAGCCCGATTTTTCCTGCACGGTGCGGATCATGTCCTGCATGTCGGCAGGCAGGGCGGACAGGTCGGGCACGGCAAAGCGGCTGATCGGCTGGTCGGTCACGGTCGTCACCTTAAAGTTGACATTCACGGCTGACGTGATACTCACCCCCGGATTCCCGGAAGGCCATCCCCTTCCGGTCCCCGCCTGCCGGGGATCGCCCCCCGTCAGCGCGTCGCGCCCACGGGGGCAATACTGGTTTTTCTGCGGAGGCCCGCGATGTTCGAGAACCTGTCTGACCGCCTTGGCGGGGTATTCGACCGCCTGACCAGGCAGGGCGCGTTGAGCGAGGCCGATGTCACCGCCGCCATGCGCGAGGTGCGGGCGGCGCTGCTGGATGCCGACGTGTCGCTGCCCGTCGTGCGCGATTTCGTCCGCCGCGTGACGGCCAAGGCCACCGGAAGCGCCGTCACCAAGTCGATCACCCCCGGCCAGCAGGTCGTCAAGATCGTCCATGACGAACTGATCCACGTCCTGCAGGGCGAGGACGCGCCCGACGCCCTGCGCATCGACAGCCCGCCTGCGCCGATCCTGATGGTGGGCCTGCAGGGGTCGGGCAAGACCACGACCACCGCCAAGCTGGCCAAGCGCCTGAAGGACCGCGAGAAGAAACGCGTGCTGATGGCGTCGCTGGACACCAACCGCCCGGCGGCGATGGAGCAGCTGGCGATCCTGGGCGGCCAGATCGGCGTCGATACCCTGCCGATCGTGCCGGGCGAGAATGCCGTGCAGATCGCCAAGCGCGCGCGCCAGCAGGCGACGCTGGGCGGATACGATGTCTATATGCTGGACACTGCGGGCCGGCTGCACATCGACGAAGTGCTGATGGACGAGGTGCAGGCCGTCCGCGACGTGGCCCAGCCGCGTGAAACCCTGCTGGTCGTCGATGGCCTGACCGGGCAGGACGCGGTGAACGTCGCGTCCGAGTTCGACGGCAAGGTCGGGATTTCCGGCGTGGTGCTGACCCGGATGGACGGCGACGGCCGCGGGGGCGCGGCGCTGTCGATGCGCGCCGTCACCGGCAAGCCGATCCGGTTCGTGGGCCTTGGCGAAAAGATGGACGCGCTGGAAGGCTTCGACGCAGAACGCGTCGCGGGCCGCATCCTGGGCATGGGCGACATCGTGGCCCTGGTCGAAAAGGCCCAGGCGACGCTGGAGATCGAGCAGGCCGAGCGCATGATGAAGCGCTTTGCCAAGGGCCTGTTCAACATGAACGACCTGCGGGGCCAGCTTGAACAGATGCAGAAGATGGGGGGCATGCAGTCCATCATGGGCATGATGCCCGGCATGGGAAAGATGGCCAAGCAGGCCGAGGCCGCGGGCGTGGACGACAAGATGCTGCGCCGTCAGGTCGCGCTGATCAATTCCATGACGAAGAAGGAACGCGCCAATCCCGACCTGCTGCAGGCCAGCCGGAAAAAGCGGATCGCCGCCGGGGCGGGCATGGACGTGGCCGAACTGAACAAGCTGCTGAAGATGCAGCGCCAGATGGCCGACACGATGAAGAAGGTCAGCAAGATGGGCAAGGGCGCGATGCTGAAGCAGGCGATGCGCGCCATGTCCGGCAAGGGCGGCGGGCTGCCCGACCTGTCCGAGGCCGATCCGGCCAGGATGGCCGAGGCGACGAAGATGCTGCAGGACCCCAAGGGCCTGGGCGGGCAGTTGGGCGGGCTGAACCTGCCGGGCGGCCTCAGCGGGCTGTTCGGCAAGAAATGACGGCGCCGACCGGACCGCTGGCGCGCCACGGGAACGGGCGCCTTCGCTGCCCCGCCTTCGGGGCGGCCTTGCCGCATCACCGTCCCATCCCCGATTTCCGTTCAAGGACACGGTCATGAGCGACGAAGCCGTCCGGGCCGCGGCCCTGTTGAAGGAACACCGCGCCAGCATCGACCGTCTGGACGCGATCCTTGTCTTTACCCTGGCCGAACGGTTCAAGCGCACCCAGGCTGTCGGGCGGCTGAAGGCGGATCATGCGCTGCCCCCGTCCGATCCGGCGCGAGAGGCCCAGCAGATCGCCCGGCTGGAAAGCCTGGCGCGCGAGGCCGATCTGGACCCCGCCTTCGCGCGGAAGTTCCTCAATTTCGTGATCTCGGAAGTCATCCGCCATCACGAGCAGTTCCAGAAATGATGCCATCAAAGGAGAAGACCACATGGCCATGAAGATCCGGCTCGCCCGCGGCGGGTCCAATAAACGCCCCTATTACGCCATTGTGGCGTCCGATTCGCGAATGCCGCGCGACGGTCGCTTCCTGGAAAAGCTGGGCACCTATAACCCGCTGCTGCCGAAGGATTCCGAAGACCGGATCAAGATGGACCTTGAGCGCGTGCAATACTGGCTGGGCCAGGGCGCGCAGCCGACCGACCGCGTCGCCCGTTTCCTGGAAGCCGCCGGCGCCCGCCCCAAGACCGAGCGGGCGAACCCCAACAAGGGCGAGCCCGGCAAGGCCGCCAAGGAACGCGCCGCCAAGCGCGCCGAACGCGCCGCCGCGGCCGTTGCGACCGACGAGACTGCGCTGGACGCCTCGGAAGCCACCAGCGGCACCGAATCGCCCTGAGCCCTGATGCGGGCGTCGGGCCTTGGTCCGGCGTCCGTCCCTCGGCGAGGCGATTCAACTGGGGTGGCGCATGATCTGGAAAATCGCCTTGCCGATCCTGCTGTCCGTGCCTGCAACATGGGTCCGGTATGCTCCCGGTGGCGGGCGCATCTTCACCGGGCCAACCCGGATATCGGCCATGGCCTGGACGACAGTGACCCCCAATACGATCCCGAACATCCTTGATGCGCCGTGAAGTTCAGCCGGGAGTGGAGACCATGACCGACAAGGTCTGCGTGGGTGCAATCGCCGGCGCCTTCGGCGTGCGGGGCGAGGTGCGGCTGAAAAGCTATTGCTCGGACGCCGGGGATATCGCCGCCTATGGCCCCCTGAGCACCGAGGACGGCACGCGCCGCTTTGCCGTCACCCTGACCCGCCCGGTCGCGGGGGGGCTGGGGGCGCGGCTGTCGGGGGTGGATACCCGCGAACAGGCCGAGGCGCTGAAGGGCGTGACCCTGTGGGCTGACCGGTCCGCGCTGCCGGGACTGCCCGATGACGAATTCTATCACGCCGACCTGATCGGGCTTGAGGTCATGGACCCCGGCGGTGCGACGCTGGGCCGCGTGCGTGCCATCTATGACCACGGGGCCGGCGACATTCTGGAAATCACGGGTCCGAAAGGCGTGCTGCTGATCCCCTTTACCCGCGCGGCAGTCCCCACGGTCGATCTGGCCGCCGGCCGGATCGTGGCCGATCCGCCGGACAGCGACGAATGATTGCGGCGGTGATCCTGTCGCCGGACAGGGCGCGCGGCACCGGGTGGCGGACGGCGAGGCTTCGGGATTCCGACGCGCTGGCGGTCTGCTGGACGGGCGGGCCGCGCGTG
>CALLYR010000111.1 GCA_937859005.1 uncultured Paracoccus sp.
GAACACCTGGCTGCCCTATCAGGCGCTGGCCTGCCGCATCCGGGCGCGGACGGCCTTCTACCAAGCCTCGGGGGCCTTCGGCTTCCGCGACCAGTTGCAGGACACCAGCGCCCTGATCCTGCAGGATCCGGCGCTGTGCCGCCACCAGATCCTGAACGCGGCCAGCCGCCAGTTCACCGAAGGCGATGTCCAGCACTGGTGGCTGCCCCGCAGCGGGGCGGGCGTGCGCACGATGATCTCGGACGACGTGGTCTGGCTGGGCCATATCACCGCCCTGTATGTCCGGGCCACCGGCGACACCGCGATCCTGGACGAACCGGTGCCCTTCATCACCGGCCCTGCGCTGGAACCGGGCCAGCACGACGCCTTCTTCGTGCCCCAGCCTTCGGGCGAAACCGCGCCGCTTTACGATCACTGCGCGCGGGCGCTGGATCTGGCGATGGCGCGCACCGGCGAACGCGGACTGCCGCTGATCCTGGGGGGCGACTGGAACGACGGCATGAACCGCGTGGGCGAACAGGGCCGGGGCGAAAGCGTGTGGTTGGGCTGGTTCCTGTGCGCCACCATCGACACCTTTGCGCCCCTGGCCCGGATGCGCGGCGATGACGAGCGGGCAGATGCCTGGACCCGGCACCGCAAGGCGGTGGCCCGCGCGCTGGATCAGGCGGGCTGGGACGGCGCCTGGTACCGGCGCGGCTATTTCGACGACGGAACCCCCCTGGGGTCGTCCGAAAGCATCGAATGCCGGATCGACAGCATCGCGCAAAGCTGGGCGCTGATTTCGGGGGCGGGCCGTCCGGACCGGGCGCAGATGGGGGTGGACGCGGCGCTGGACCAGCTGTTCGACCGCGATGGCCAGTTGCTGCGGCTGTTCACGCCCGCCTTCCTGAACACCCCGGCCGAGCCGGGCTATATCAAGTCCTATCCCCCCGGCGTGCGCGAGAACGGCGGCCAGTATACCCATGCCGCTGCCTGGATGGTCTATGCCCTGGCCCGGTCGGGCGACGGCACCCGCGCGCATCGCCTGTTCGACGCGATCAACCCGATCAGCCATGCGCTGGACCCGCGTTCGGCCGAAGTCTATCGGGTGGAACCCTATGTGGTCGCCGCCGATGTCTATGCCGACCGCGACAAGATGGGGCGCGGCGGCTGGACCTGGTACACCGGCTCGGCCGGGTGGATGTATCGCGCGGCGGTCGAAGGTATCCTGGGCCTCACCCGCCGGCCCGGCGGCTTCGCCCTTGATCCCCGCCTGCCCGATCACTGGCCCGGTTTCACCGCCCGTCTGGTGCTGGACGGCCGCGCGCATGAGATCGAGGCGACGCGCGATCCTGACGGCGCGATCCTGATGCGCGTGAACGGACGCCTGGTCGCCCCGAACAAGGTCATCCGTTCAACAATGGCAGCGGCCCTGGCCTGAGGGGACACCGCTCTCCACTGTCAGGACAAGGCCGGCGCTGCCCCGCTGTTGCGGCCCGCACCTTTGCCGCCCATGGCGCGCATGAACCGGCACGGGACGGCATGGTCCGCCTGGCGGCAATCCCCTGGGCGCCCAGAGGGCGGCGAAGGTCGCACCCGCCATAGCCAGGCAAGGACATGCCCCCTGCCAAGGCTTCCGGTTCAGTTCACCACGAATTCGGCATGCAGCGCGCCTGCGGCATGGACCGCCTTGAGGATGTCGATCAGTTCGCGCGGCCGCACGCCCAGCGCGTTCAGACCCGCCACCAGATCCGACAGCGAGGATTCGCCGCTGACCTCGGCAAAGCCGATGCCGGGTTCCTGCGTGATCGCCGCATCCGTGCGCGGCACCACCACCGTTTCGCCCGGCGCAAAGGGATTGGGCTGGGACACCATCGGCGTTTCCCGGACCCGCAGCGTCAGATTGCCCTGCGAGACAGCGACCCGCGAGATCCGCACATCCTCGCCCATCACGATGGTGCCCGAGCGGTGATCCACCACCACCCGCGCCACGCTTTCCGGCTCGACCGCGATGTTCTCGATCCGGCCGACCAGACGGGCCGGATTGACCTGGCCCAAGGGCGCCGAATCGACCGCGATGGTGCCCGAATCCAGCAGCGTGGCGATGTCTTGGCCCAGTTCACGGTTGATCGCCGCCTCGATCCGGGCGGCGGTGGTGAAATCGGCGCTGCGCAGGGCGATGCGGAAACTGGACATGGTGGAGAAATCGAAATCCACCTCGCGTTCGACCCGTGCCCCTGCCGGGATCGTGCCCGCGGTAGGCACCCCCTGGACCACGCGCGCGCCCTCGCCCTCGGCCGAGGCGCCGCCGGCGATGATCGACCCCTGGGACACGGCATAGACCTCGCCGTCCGCGGCGTTGAGGGGGGTCATGACCAGCGTGCCGCCCAGCAGGCTTTTTGCGTCGCCGATCGCGGACACACTGACATCGATCTGGCTGCCGGCACGGGCAAAGGGCGGCAGCGTGCCGGTGACCATGACCGCCGCCACGTTCTTGGGACGGAAGTTTTCGCCCGCGACATTGACGCCCAGCCGGTTCAGGATGCCGGCCAGCATCTCTTCGGTATAGGGGGCATTGCGCAGGCTGTCGCCGGTGCCGTTCAACCCCACCACCAGACCATAGCCGACCAGATCGTTGCCCCGCACCCCGTCGATGGTGGCCAGGTCCTTGACCCGGACCGGCGCGGCCAGCGCCAGAACCGGAATCAGCATCAGGAATGCGGCAATCCGCAGGATGACTTTCATCGCAGGTAATCCGTCAAGGTCAGCCTGGACAGCCGCGCAGTCAGCGCATAGAGCGTCTGCAGGCTGGCCTCGGTCTGGGTCAGGGCGGTTGCGGTCTCATAAGGGTCCGCCGCCAGCATGTCCGAACGCGCCAGCGACAGGGTGGTGATTTCCGCGGCATTGCGCACGCTGGCCTTCTCGGCCGCCTCCTGCGTGCGGCCCACTTCTGCCTGGGCGGAGATCAGCCGGTCTCCGGCGGCGGCGATGCGCTGGCCCGCGGCGGTCAGCAACTGCGCCTTGTCGGCCGCCCCGCCACCTGCCGGCGGATCGGCCGCCAGCGCCGCCAGAACCAGCCCTTTCAACAGACCGCCAAAGGCCGGATCGAGCGCGGTCCGGCCAGTGGCGAGGAGAGTGCCGGGGGCCACCGGCACCGATCCCCGGCCCGCCACCGTGCCCTGATAGTGGATATCGGCAAAACCGCCCCCCCCGGGGGCCGTGTCGAACCAGCCATCGACCGCAGCGACGATATCGGCGGTCGTGGACAGCCCCGCCACGGCCACCCGGACATCCGACATGATCCGGTCGGCATCAGCCACCGGGCGCGTCTGTATCGCCGCTCCGGCCATCAGGAACCTGCCCCCGACCTCGACATTCAGCAGGCGCACGGCAGATCGCAGATCCCCCGCCGCCTGCGCGGCCCGCACATCCATGTCCGTTGGACTGCCCTGACCTGCCGCGGCCAGCAGGGCCGGGCCGCTGTCCTGCGCAATGGCCTGCATCGCCGCCATCGCGTCCTGCATGCTGCTGAGTTCGACCGCAGCGCTGGCGGCATTCTGCTGAAAGGCGGCAAGCGCGGTCAGGCGGGCCTGCACATGGGCGATGCGGTCCATCTGGCCGTCCAGCGCCGCCGCCACATCCGATTTCAGGCCCGATGCGGCTTCAGAGGACAGGACGTCCAGACGGGATTTCAGGAATGAACTGGACTGGCGCAATTGCGCGGAACGAGACAGATCACCGATGGAAGCCGAAGTTGTCATGTCATCCTCAGAAGGGTCTGGAGCATCTCGTCCACGGCCTGCAGGACCTTGGCATTCGAGGCATAGGCGCGTTCCAGATGCAGCAGCGTCTCCATCTCGCGGTCGCTGTCGACGCCGTCCTGACGCATCATGGTTTCAAAGGCATTCGAGCGGGCGGCGGCGCCGGACAGGGTCTGTTCCGCCCCCAGACGGGCCGAAGCGGTGGCCGAGACGAGTTCGGCCGCCAGTCCGGCGGCGGTCCGCGGCGTCGGGTCGAGGGCGGAGGAGCCGGACAGGCGGGCGTCCCCCAGGGCGGCGCGCATGGCATCCAGCATCCCCGCGGTGCCCGCGGGGCCCGGAGCGGCGGCCTCCAGCCCGTCGCGCAGGCGCCACAAGGCCCCGCCTGCCTGCGGATCGGCGGCTGCGTTCACGGCCAGCCGGTTGGCCAGTCCCCGTTCCGATGCGGCGGTGGCCAGTCCCCCCGCATCCGTCAGCAGTCCGGGTCCCGCACCGTCATTCGCCCCCGCCAGCCGGTCGTGCAGGTCGCGCGCAAAGGCGTCGAGCCGGGCCTGCGCCGCAGGCGCGTCGATGTCGCGGATCCGGAACTGCGCCTCGATCCGTCCGCCCGCATAGAGCCGCATCTGCGGCCCCGTCAGTTCCACCCCGTCCAGGACCAGCAGGCCGACGGGCGGAGTTCCCACCTCTTTCGCCGCGCTCATGGGACCGGAAGGCGCAAAGTCGAACTGCGCCGGACGGGTGCCATCCAGCAGCGCCCCGCCCGCCGGAGTGAACAGCGCAACCTGCCCGGTCTCGCGCGCGACTTCCTGAACGGGCACGATCGCTGAAATCTCGCCGATCACGGACTGGCGGGCATCCTGCAGGGCGCTCGCGTCACCGCCAGAGGCCAGCTGGACGGCGATCTGCCGGTTCAGGTCGGCGACGCGGGTCAGCGCGCCGTTCATCCGCGCCACATCCTGGGCGATCCCCCGGTCGGCCTGACTGCGCGCGTCCTGGATGCCGTCGGCCAGGCTGCTGATCTTGCCGGTCAGGTCCTGTGCCGTGGTCAGCACCCGCGCCAGCGCCGTTTCGCTGTCGGGGCGGGCCGTCGCGGCGATCAGCGCGGCATCGAAATCGGCAAGCCGGGTGGTCAGCGCCCCGGTTTCGCCCGGCACGCCGAATGCCGTGTCCAGCGTGACCCGGTAATCCGACAGCACCCCGGCGCGCGCCGTGTCCGCCGCGGCCAGCCGCGTCTGCGCCAGCACCCCATTGCGCACGATGCGCACGACGCCGTCCACCTGCACGCCCCCGCCCGTGGCGGGCGGGCGCGGTGACGTCTGCATCTCGCGCCGCGCAAACCCCGGAGTCAGGGCATTCGCCAGGTTGGTCGCCACCACCGCGGTGCCGCGGGCCGTCGCCGACAGGCCCGACAGGGCGCTGGACAAGGCGTTCGAAAGGGTCATTTCCCCACGTCCTTACGTTACGGCCGTCAGCGTTTGATGTTGGTGGTTTCCTGCAGCATCTCGTCCACGGTCTGAATGACCTTGGCGTTGGAGGAATAGGCGCGCTGGGTCTGGATCATGTCGGTCAGTTCGGCCGCCACATCTGTGGTCGAACCCTCGCGGGCATAGCCCACGACGGCGCCGGTCGGGCCATCGCCGGCATCCCACAGGAAGAACGACCCGGAACTGGGCGAGACCTGATAGGTCTGGTTGTTCAGCGCGATCAGCCCGTTCGGATTGGGAACGTCCACCAGCGGGATCTGATAGATCGTGCGGATGAAGCCGGTGTCATAGGTGGCGCGCATGAAGCCGTTCTCATCCACCTCGACCCCGGTCAGATTGCCGACCGGAGAGCCATCCTTGGTGATGTTCGTGGGCGCGAAATCGTCATCGAGTTGCGTCAGCCCGTTCGGATCGCCCAGCTGACCGATGTTCACGGTCATCGGCCCGCCCGCGACGGACAGCGCCAGCTGGCCGGTGGCCGGGTCATAGGCGCCGCCCGACAGGGGCGTCACGCTGGACAGCGTTCCGCCCAGGGTCTGGCTGTCGTTGAAGACCAGCGTATAGCTGCCGATCAGGTTCGATGCCGGGTCCGACGCCGAATCGCGGATTTCCATCGTCCAGGTGTTGGAGAGGCCCGGCCCCGCAGCCGCCGTCGGCGTGAAGGTGATGTTCAGCGATTCGGACGTGCCCAGATTGCCGAAGTATTCGATCTTGGTCGTCTGCGGGCCCATGGCCGAACCCGCCTGGGTCGCCAGCGCAGGCAGATTCATCCCCAGGCTCATCGAGGTGGTCGGATCGGCCGAGGTCTGGTTGGCGTTCAGGATCACCGGCTGCAGGCCCGCGACCGAATCGCGCGGCATGGTCGAGATGGTGCCGTCCGAATTCGCCGGCCAGCCCATCAGCACCAGCCCGGAATCGGTCCTCAGCACGCCCTTGGCATCGGGGCGGAAGGCGCCGGTCGAGGTCATCATCATCGGCCGGTCGCTCACTCCCGTGCCCAGCAGAACCGAGGGCATCACCGGCAACATGCCGCGGCCCGAAATCGCCAGATCGAGCGCGTTCGACGAGGCGACCAACCCGCCTTTCTCATCGATCAGGCGCGAGGTCATCGCCCGCACGCCCCCGGCCGAATAGACCCCCGCACCCCGGGCCTGGTTGATCACCATCCCCTCGAATTCGGTGTTCACGCGCTTGTAGCCGAAGGTGCCGGAGTTCGCGATGTTGTCGGCGATGCCGGCCAGCCGCGTCGCATTCGCCGCAAGCCCCCCCACACCGGCATTAAGGGACGAGGAAATCGACATGCAGATCCTATCCTTCCTGAATCGCTCTGGGTGCAGATTGCGCGACAGGGCTTAAGATCCCCCTAACGCACCCCGGATCCGTCACCTGAGCAGGATCACCTCGATCCGGTCGTTTGCCGGGTCCATCGGATTGGCGTTGCGGGGGCGGCGGTCGCCATGGGCGGTCACGCGCTGCACCCGCCCGGCTGCAAGACCGCCCCTGGCCAGCAGGTCCCGCACGGCATGGGCACGCGCGTCCGACAGCGGCCAGACCGGGTTTTCCATCATCATTTCGGGATAGGCGCGCACATGCCCCGCCACCGCCACCTGGTTCCTGACCCGCCCCAGCACCATCGCCAGAATCGCGGTCAGTTCGCGCAGAACCGGCGCGGGTTCGGCGCTGTCTTCGGCAAACAGCGGCTCGTCCACGATATCGCCCAGTTCGATCACCAGCCCCTCGTCGGTGACGCGGATCACGACATGGCGCAGCAGGTTGACCCGCTGCATCGATTCGGCCCCGGTGCCGGTCAGTTCGTCCTGGACGCGGCGGGCCATCTCCTCGAACGATTGCGCGCGGTCGGCCGAGGCGGCCGCCTGGTCCTGCCCCTCGGCCGGGGCCTGCGCCTGGCCGCCATCCACCCCGTCGCCGCCGCCACTGGTCGTATTGACGATGGTGGGGTCGAAATAATCCGCCAGCCCCTGCCGCTGCTTTTCCGTGGTCGCGTTCAGCAGCCACATCAGCAGAAAGAACGCCATCATCGCGGTGACGAAATCGGCATAGGCGACCTTCCAGGCGCCGCCGTGATGGCCGGCGGCAGGGGGGGCGCCGATGCGCTTGATGATGATGGGTGCGTTGTCCCTGGCCATGCCTGTCCACCTGCTTTCGCCGAAGGGATAGCAGCCGGACGGGCACGCAGGGGTTAACGGATCAAATGCCGCGCAAATCCTGCGCCAGCATCAGCGCCGCCTTTTCCGCGATCATGATCGTGGGCGCGTTGGTGTTGCCGGATGTGATCACGGGCATGACCGAGGCATCGGCGACCCGCAGCCCCTGCACGCCCCGCACCCGCAGACGCGGATCGACGACCGATCCCTCCTCCGCCCCCATCCGCGCCGTGCCGACGGGGTGGAAGATGGTCGATCCGATCCGCCCCGCCGCCTCGGCCAGTTCCTCGTCCGTATCGGCGCCGGGACCGGGCTTGAACTCCTCGGGGCGGTAACGGGTCATCGGGGTCTGCGCCATGATCCGCCGGGTCATGCGGATGGCGCGCGCCGCCGTCAGCCGGTCGCCGGGGGTTGACAGGTAATGCGGCGCGATTTCCGGCGCCCGCTGCGGGTCGGGCGAGGTGATGCGCACATGTCCGCGGCTTTCGGGGCGCAGGTGGCAGACGCTGGCCGTGATCGCGGGAAAATCATGCAGCGGCTCGCCAAAGGCCTCCAGGCTCAGCGGCTGGACATGCCATTCCAGATCGGGCGTCGCCAGATCGGGGGACGAGCGGGCAAAGGCGCCAAGCTGGCTGGGCGCCATGCTCATCGGCCCGGTGCGGCGCAGCAGATATTCGGCGCCGATCATCCCCTTGCCCCACCAGCGCCGGGCAAGCTGGTTCAGCGTGCGCCCGCCCGACACCTTCCAGGCACAGCGCAGTTGCAGGTGATCCTGAAGATTGTCGCCCACGGGCGCGTCGCGCAGGACCGGAATGCCCATGTCCTGCAACAGCGCGCCGGGGCCGATCCCCGACAACTGCAATATCTGCGGCGTCCCGATCGCGCCCGCGGACAACACGATCTCGGTCCCGCGCACGGTTTCCACGGCGCCGTCGGCGAACAGTTCCAACCCCACGGCACGGCTGCCCTCGAACACCACGCGGCGGACCTGGCGGCCGGTCATCACGGTCAGGTTCGGCCGCTTCATGGCGGGCTTGAGAAAGGCGCGCGCGGCCGACACGCGCCAGCCGTTGCGCTGGCTGACCTTGAAATAACCGACGCCCTCGTTGTCGCCGGTGTTGAAATCGTCGCTGGCGGGGATGCCCGCGGCCTGCGCCGCCCGCGCCCAGTCGTCGAGGATGTCCCAGCGCAGCCGCTGGCGTTCGATCCGCCACGGCCCGCCTGCGCCGTGGTGTTCGGACGGGCCGGCGAAGTAATCCTCGGACTTCAGGAACAGGGGTTTCACGTCGTCCCAGCCCCAGCCGGTGCAGCCCATCTGGCGCCAGTGGTCGTAATCGGCGGCCTGCCCGCGCAGATACAGCATCCCGTTGATGGAACTGCATCCGCCCAGCACGCGCCCGCGCGGATACAGCAGCGACCGTCCCTGCAGCCCTGGTTCGGGTGCGGTCCGGTACATCCAGTCGGTGCGCGGATTGCCGATGCAATAGAGATAGCCGATGGGCACGTGAATCCAGGGATAGCTGTCGCTGCCCCCCGCCTCGATCAGCAGGACGCGCAGGCGCGGATCCTCGGACAGGCGCGCGGCCAGCACGCAGCCGGCGCTGCCCGCCCCCGCAATGACGACATCGAAGCTCATCCCGTTCCTCCCCTTCAGGCACATGCTTAGCATCCCGTCCGGTCTCGGCAAGCGCGGCGCCTGCGCGCAAGGCACCCTTGCGTCTGACGGGGGCAAGTCTATCCTGACGCCATGCTGCATGAGGGCCAATACGACCTGGCGACCGGCGCGGGGCTGATCGCCTGCCCGCGCTGCGACGCGCTGCATGTCGAGGAGGAACTGCAGCCCGGCGAGACCGCGCGCTGCATCCGCTGCCACACGGTCCTGGCCCGCCCGCGCGAAGGCGCCTTCACCCAGATCGTGGCGTTGTCCTTTGCCTCGATGGTGCTGATGGTGGCGGCGGTATTCTTTCCGTTCCTGGAAATCTCGCGCATGGGGATCGGCAATGCCACCTCGCTGTTCGGGGTCGCGCTGGCGTTCTCGCAAGGCTGGCTGATGCCGCTGACGGTGGCGGTGCTGGCCTTCATCGTGGGGCTGCCGGTGCTGCGGGCGGGACTGCTGATCTATGTGTTGCTGCCTTTGCGCGGGGGCGGACGCCCGCGTCCCCTTGCGGCCGAGGCGTTCCGCCTGTCCGAACTGCTGCGGCCCTGGTCGATGGCGGAAATCTTCGTGATCGGCACCTCGATCGCGCTGGTCAAGGTCGCAGGGCTGGCCAGCGTCAATCTCGGGCCCGCCTTCTGGGCCTTCTGCGCGCTGATCCTGGTCGGCGCGGCCAGCAATGTCTTCACCTGCGCGACCACGATCTGGGACGTGCTCGAGGATCGCGGCCAGCGCACCGACGGGCGCGAGATCGTGCCCGACCCGCAGGGGCCCGCGGAATGACCCTCCTTGCCCCGCCCGAGGATGCGCCGGTGCTGACCGCCCACCGCGCCGGTCTGGTCGGCTGCCGTGGCTGCGGCCGGGTCTGGCCCGAAGGGACCGAGGTCTGCGCCCGCTGCGGCGCGGCGCTGGTGCGGCCCGACCGGCGCAGCCTGCAGGCGGTCTGGGCCTGGCTGGCCGCGGGGATGATCTTCTATGTCCCGGCCAATGTGCTGCCGATGCTGAAGACGCGCACCTTTGCCGGGCTGCAGGGCAACAGCGAAGCCACCATCCTCGGCGGCGTGGTCGAGCTGATCCGCTATGGCAACTGGGGGATCGCGGCGATCGTGTTCCTGGCCTCGGTCGTGGTGCCGATCGGCAAGTTCGTGGCCATCGCCTGGCTCGCAACGGTCGCGGGCCGCCCCGCCACGGTCGAGGCCGCCCATACCCGCCTGCGCATCTATGAGGTGGTTGAATTCATCGGGCGCTGGTCCATGATCGACGTGTTCGTGGTCGCGATCCTGTCGGCGCTGGTGCAGCTGGGCTTCGTCGCCACGATCCATCCCGGTCCCGCCGCCGTGTCCTTCGCGCTGTCGGTCGCCTTCACGATGCTTTCGGCGCAAAGTTTCGACCCGCGGCTGATCTGGCGCGGATTGCCGCTGCGCAGCCGCAGGGACAGGACTGCCGACGCATGACCGACACGCCGCCGCCGAGCCCCGCGCCTCCGCTGCGGCCGGCCAGTCCCGTGCGCCGCACCGCCGCCCGCGCGGCCCGCGCCGGCGTGTCGCTGATCTGGGCGGTGCCGGTCATCGCGCTGCTGGTCACGCTGGCGCTGGCGTGGAACGCCTATAGCGGGCGCGGCACGCTGGTGTCGGTGGCCTTCGACGACGCCACCGGCATCACGCCGGGCGAAACCACGCTGAGGTTCCGCGAAATCCCCGTCGGCAAGGTCGAGGCCGTGCGCTTCACCACCGATCTGCAGAAGGTGGTGGTGGACATCCGCGTCGACCCCGAGATCGCCGAATACATCGACGACGAGGCGCAGTTCTGGGTCGTGCGGCCGCAGGTGTCCGCACAGGGCATCTCGCGGCTGGACACGGTGCTGACCGGCGCCTTCATCGAGGGCTGGTGGGACGCCGCCCCCGGCCCTGCCACGCAGACGGTCCATGCCGGACTGGACCGCCCGCCCCTGACGCTCAGCACCCAGAAGGGCACCTGGGTCGTGCTGGCGTCGGACACGGCCAAGGGCATGACCGAAGGCGCGCCGATCTTCTATCGCGGGCTGGCGGTGGGCCGGATGCAGAACCTGCGCCTGTCGGACCGCGACGAATCCGTGATCGCCGACGTGTTCATCGAGGCGCCCCACGACCAGCGGCTGACCACGGCCACGATGTTCTGGGACACCTCGGGATTCTCGGTGACGCTGGGGGCGCAGGGGCTGGCGCTGAACGTCAACTCAGTCTCGTCCCTGCTGCAGGGGGGGGCGGAATTCGCAACCCTCGCTTCCGGCGGGCAGCCGGTCCAGGCGGGGCATGTGTTCCGCCTGCAGCCCGATCTGGCCACCGCCCGCAGCAGCCTGTTCGCGACCGCGCCCGAGGACGAACTGCGCCTGACCGTGCTGATGGACGAGGCCGTGCGCGGCCTGACCGAAGGCGCGGATGTCCAGTTCCAGGGGCTGACGGTCGGCCGCGTCACCGGTCTGGCGGTCCGGGTCGTCCCCGCCCAGGGCGAGGCGCGGCGGGTCCTGCAGGACATCACCA
>CALLYR010000112.1 GCA_937859005.1 uncultured Paracoccus sp.
ATGCCTTGCGCGACCGTCTGCTGGCGGCTGCGGAAAAGGTGCTGGAGGAACAGGTCCCCTGGCCCTCGGCCCGCATGTTCTGGCACAGCCGCATCCGCAGCATCGCCGACCGGCTGGCGCGGGACGAACGCGAGCGGCTGCAGGCTGGCGGCCCCCTGACGGTCGAGACGCGCCATCACCTGGATCTGCCGGGGCTGGACTTCACCCTGACCGCGAAACCCGACCGCATCGACCGCCTGCATGACGGCCGCGCGGTCATCTATGACTACAAGTCGGGGGTGGTGCCGACCGAGGCCCAGATCGCGAAATTCGACAAGCAACTGCCGCTCGAGGCGGTCATGGCCCGGCGCGGCGCCTTCGGCCCCCCGATGGAGGTTGCGGGCCTGTGCTATATCCGCCTGGGAGGCGAGGGCGAGACGGTCGAGCGGGACTGATCGGGGAAACCTGGGACGGCTTCGTGCAGCTGATCGCGGCCTATCTGACCGGCCAGCACGGTTTCACCGCGCGGCGGGCGATGGAAAGGACGGACGACATGTCGGATTACGACCATCTGTCGCGTTACGGCGAATGGTCGGCGGCGGACCCGGCACAGCGGATGATGCTTGGCGATGCGTGACCATATCGACGACGCGCCCCGCGCCCAGCATGACGCGGCCGACCCCGACCGGTCCACCTGGCTGACCGCCAACGCAGGGTCGGGCAAGACCAGCGTGCTGACCGACCGGGTGGCGCGGCTTCTGCTGGCGGGCACCGCGCCCGAACGCATCCTGTGCCTGACCTATACCAAGGCCGCCGCAGCCGAGATGCAGAACCGCCTGCTGTCTCGTCTGGGCGAATGGGCGATGCTGGACGATGCGGCGCTGACCGGCCGGCTGGCGCGGATGGGGGTGGCGGCGGGGGCGGATCTGAACGCCGCCCGCCGTCTGTTCGCCCAGGCGATCGAGACGCCGGGCGGGCTGAAGGTGCAGACGATCCACAGCTTCTGCGGCAGCGTCCTGCGCCGCTTTCCGCTGGAGGCCGGGGTGCCACACGGATTTGCGGAACTGGACGACCGCAGCGCGAGCGCCCTGCGCGCCGAGATCGTCGAGGCGATGGCGCGGGCGGATGCGCCCGAGATGGCCGACCTGCTGGCGCTGCAGTCGGGCGACCGGCTGGACCGGTTCCTGGCGCAACTGCGCGATTTCGATGGGCCGCCCTGCGAACGCACGATCCGCGCCCAATGCGGCCTGCCGGACGGGCTGGACGAGGACCGGCTGCTGGACGACTGCTTTCCGGGCCGCAGGGCCACGGTGATCGCGGCGCTGATCCCGCATCTGCGCACCGGCGGCAAGACCGACGGCAAGGCCGCCGAGCGGCTGGCGGCGGGCGACTGGGCCGCCCCCGGACTGGGCGAACTGGCCATTCTGGAACAGGTGCTGCTGACCGGAGAGGGGGCGAAGGAGCCATTTTCGGCCAAGATCGGCGCCTTTCCGACCAAGGCCCTGCGCAACGGCCCCTGCGCCGCGCTGGTGGACGAACTGGACGAGCTGATGTCGCGGGTCGAGGCCGCGCGGCCCCACCGCATCGCGCTGGCCCATGCGGCGCGCACGCTGTGCCTTCAACGCTTCGGCCATGAATTCGGCCGCCGCTATGGCGCCGTCAAGCGGGCGGCGGGGTGGCTGGATTTCGACGACCTGATCGCGCATACGGCGCCGCTGCTGGACAGCGCGGCGATGGCGCAATGGGTGCTGTTCCGGCTGGACGGCGGGATCGATCACATCCTCGTGGACGAGGCGCAGGACACCAGCCCACGCCAGTGGCAGGTGATCGAACGCCTGACGACGGAATTCACGGCCGGCGCGGGCGCGGCCGACCGGGCGCGGACGCTGTTCGTCGTGGGCGACCCCAAGCAGTCGATCTATTCCTTTCAGGGCGCCGATGTGGCCGTCTTTGCGGCGCGGCGGGACCACTTCGCCCGCGCCTTCGCCCAGATCGGCCAGCCCATGCAGGATGCGGCGCTGCGCCATTCGTTCCGGTCGTCCCCCGCGATCCTGTCGCTGACCGACGCGACCTTCGCGGGCGAGCGCGCGCAGGGCCTGGGCGAGGCGCCGGACCACATCGCATTCCGCGACGCCCTGCCGGGACGGGTCGATCTGTGGCCGCCGGTGCCCGAACCGGACAAGCCTGCGCCCGCGCCCTGGCATGCGCCGGTCGATCAGGTGGCCGACAATGCGGCCTCGCATGTGCTGGCCGAGGCGGTCGCGGCGGCGGTGCGCGAGATGATGGGGACGCCCGTCACGCTGAAATCGGGTCAGGTGCGCCCGATCCGGCCGGGCGACGTGCTGGTCCTGGTCCAGCGCCGCAGCAGCGTGTTCCACGACCTGATCCGGGCGCTGAAACAGGCGGGGCTGCCGGTGGCCGGGGCCGACCGGCTGAAGCTGGGGGGCGAGCTTGCCGTGCGCGACATCCGCGCGGTCCTGTCGGTGCTGGCCACGCCCGAAGACGACCTGTCGCTGGCCTGCGCGCTGCGCTCGCCGCTGTTCGGCCTGTCCGAGAACGAGCTTTACCGTCTGGCCGCGCCGCGGGCGGGGACGCTTTATCAGGCCCTGCGCGAATCGGGGCACGAACAGGCCAGGGCGGTGCTGTTCGACCTGCTGGGGCAGGCCGATTTCCTGCGCCCGCACGACCTGATCTCGCGCCTGCTGATCCGGCACGACGGCCGTGCCCGGCTGGTCGCGCGCCTCGGCCCCGAGGCCGAGGACGGCATCGACGAACTGCTGGCGCAGGCCCTTTCCTATGAATCGGCGGAAATCCCGTCGCTGACCGGCTTTCTGGTCTGGCTGGCCGACGACGACATCGAGGTGCGCCGCCAGCCCGGCACGGCGGGCGAGGGCGATGGCCTTGTGCGGGTGATGACCGTCCATGGCGCCAAGGGGCTGGAAAGCCCGGTGGTGATCCTGCCCGACTGCGCGAAGCGCCGGGGCAATCCGGGGGCTGCCCGCATGATCCTGCCGCCGGGGGGCGCCCGCGCGCACTGGCGCGGCACGAAACAGGATCGCCCGCCCATCATCGGCGACTGGATCGCGGACGAGGAACGCAGGCAGGCCGAGGAACGCCAGCGGCTGCTGTATGTCGGGCTGACGCGCGCTGAAAGCTGGCTGATCGTGGCCGCGGCGGGCGAGACGGGCGAGGCCGCGGACAGTTGGCACGCAATGGTCGCGGCGGGGTTCGACGGCCCGCACGGGCTGGCCGAGACGCGCCATCCCGCCCCCTGGAGTGGAGAGATCCGGCGGCTGTCCTTCGGCGACTGGCCGGAGGGTCCCTGCGCGGCCGGGGAAAGGGTGGAACCCGCCCCGGTCGCGATTCCCCCTTGGGCGCACGAGCCCGCCCAGCCCATGGAGCGCCCGCCGGTCCCGATCGCGGCGACCGCACTGGGGGGCGACAAGGTTCTGGCCGGGGCTGCCGGAACCGAAAGCGATCGCGATGCCGCCTTGCTGGAGGGCACGCGGTTGCATCTGCTGCTGGAACATCTGCCCGGCCGCGACCGCGCCGACTGGCCGGCGCTGGCCCGCACCGTATTGGCCGGAACCGAAGGCGGGCTTCCGGGCGATGCGGCGCTGGCCGCGCTGCTGGACGAGGCCGAGGCCGTGGTCGAGGCCAAGGGACTGGCCGAAATCTTCGACCCGCCCGGCGCCACGGTCCTGTGCGAGGTGGCGCTGAGCGCGCCGCTGCCGGGCGGCGGGCGGCTGGCAGGAACCATCGACCGGCTGATCGTCGCGCCCGGCCGGGTCTGCGTCATCGATTACAAGTCGAACGCCGCCGTCCCCGACGCGCCCGAGGACGCGCCCCAAGGGTATCTGCGCCAGATGGCCGCCTATCGCGAGGCGCTGCGCCAGATCTGGCCGGGCCGGACCGTCGAGGCGGCGATCCTGTGGACGCGGGCGCGCCGGCTGATGACGCTGCCCGATCCGCTGCTGGATGCCGCCTGGGCGCAGGCGCTGGCCGGGGTTGACCCTGCCGGGGCGGGTCCATAGCTCTGACCCCAACAACCTGCCGCATCCGCGGCGCTGCCCAAGGAGTTTCCCCATGGCCACCCTGAAAGCCTCCGACGCCGATTTCGACAGCGTCGTCCGCCAGTCGGACGTGCCGGTGATGGTCGATTTCTGGGCCGAATGGTGCGGCCCGTGCCGCCAGATCGGCCCGGCGCTGGAAGAACTGGCCGCCGAATACGACGGCCGGCTGAAGATCGTGAAGATCAACGTGGACGAGAACCCCGACACCCCTGCCACGCTGGGCGTGCGCGGCATCCCGGCGCTGTTCATGTTCAAGGGCGGCGAGGTCGTCTCGAACCGCATGGGCGCGGCGCCCAAAGCCTCGCTGAAGGCCTGGATCGACGAATCGCTGTAAGCGCGACCGCAAGGGCGGCGGGTCAGATCGGCCAGCCGCCCCTGCGCATGGCCGCAAGGATACGCGCGCCCGCGTCCGCGGCCTGCCCGTCGATAGCTTGGCGGCGCAGGAACCACAGCAGATAGCCGTCGAAATCGGGCGCGTGATCGGGTGCCGCCCGCAGCGCCGCATCCGCGCCCATGTCGGCGACATTCAGGCCGATATGGTGAAAGTCGATCTGCGCGAACAGCACCGCGGGCTTGTGCAGCAGATAACCGTCGAAAGCGACCGCGCTGTTCATC
>CALLYR010000113.1 GCA_937859005.1 uncultured Paracoccus sp.
GGCACCGCCGCCTGAAAGAACAGCGCGCGGTCGCGTTCAGCGGCCAGGCCGATGGCGCGCGCGGCTGCGTCGCGTTCGCGCCTGACCTGCGTCACCCGTTCGTCAAAGGCGCTTGCGCGGGCGCGGAACTCCTCGGCGGACAGGGTTGCACGGGCCTGGGTCAGTTCTTCCTCGGCCGCGGAAAGCTCGGCAAAGATGCGGTCGTTGTCGGCCGATACCTGCTGGCTCATGCGGGCCAGTTCCACCTGCGCCCGCCGCCCCCAGGCGGATTCGATGTAAAGCGCCTCCTGGTCGACGGTCAGCACGGCCTGACGCAACGCCTGTCCGGCGGTGGGGGAATCGGCGGGCGCGGGCCGCGCGTCCTGCGCGCCGGCCGTTCCCGCAGCCGCCAGAAGCCCCAGCACGATGACCGCGGCGGTGCGCATCAGAACCGGGTCGAGATCGTCAGGTCGAAGGGCTGTTCCTCGTCATAATCCTCTTTCTGAACCGCCTTCGCGAAGTTGAAGCGCAGCGGCCCGATCGGCGTCGTCCAGAACAGCGAGGCGCCCACGGATGCGCGGACATGCATGTCGTCATCCACCTCGGTGTCGAAGGCCCCGGTCGTGTTGTCCAGCCCCCAGACCGACCCCACATCCGCAAACAGCCCCGCCGAGATGCCGTATTCCTCGGGCAGGCCGATGGGGAATTGCGCCTCGGTCCGCACGGCCCAGAAATAGTTGCCGCCCAGCGCATCCTCGTTCGGCGCGGCCAGGTCGCGCGGGCCATAGCCGTTCCATTCAAAGCCGCGCACCTTGCCGTTGCCGGTGAAGCGGTTGGTGATCCGGCTGACCTGATCCTCCAGCATGACCACGGCGCCGGCCTCGAACTCGGCGCGCAGGGCGACCTCTTCGCGCCAGGCGCGGCTTTCGATGCCGGCCAGCATCGTGGTCGTCACCGATTTCACATCGCCGCCCAGACCCGCGAAATCCTGGCCGAACCGCAGCTTGGTGCTGGTCAGGGGGTCCAGACCCAGGGTCCGGCTGTCATAGCTGTAGGTATAGCCCAGGGACGAACTGACCCTTGCCCCCTGTTCGGCATACAGGATCGGCGACGAGCCCACCAGTTCGCCCGTTTCCGGCGAAAGCTCCAGTTCCCTGACATCCAGCAGTTCGTCCTGGCTCAGCCGGTAACGCAGTTCCAGCCGGCCGTTCTCGCTGACCGGGAACTCGACTCCCGCCGAAAAGCCGGCGCTGCGGGTGTCGTATTTGGAATTCTGCTGGTCGGTCGTCGTATACCACAGGCCCAGCCGCGCCTTCAGGTCGCGGCCCAGGAAATAGGGCTCGGCGAAGGTGAAGTTGAACCCTTGCGAGCCCCTGGCGGTCGAAAACGACAGGCCCAGCTCCTGCCCGCGACCCATGAAGTTCGTTTCCTGCAGCGAGGCATTGAAGCCCACGCCCTGGCTTGCGCCATAGCTGGCGCCGAATCCCAGGCTGCCGGTCGGCTGTTCCTCGACGTTGACATCGACGATGACCTGCTGGGGGCTCGACCCCTCGCGGGCTTCGACCTGCGCGTCGCTGAAATAGCCCAGCGCGCGGATGCGTTCGGCCGAATTGCGGATCTCGCGCGGGTTGAAGGGGTCGCCCTCGACCGTGCGGAACTGACGCCGGATCACCTCGTCCAGGGTGCTGGTGTTGCCCTCGATGTCGATGCGTTCGACAAAGACCTTGGGGCCGCGGGTCAGCACAAAGGCCAGATCCAGCGTCTGGTTGCGCATGTTGCGCGTGATGCGCGGTTCGAAATTGACGAAGTCCACCCCCTGCCGGATCGCGACCGTTTCCATCCGGCGGATGGTGTTGTCGATGACCTGCGGGCTGTAGACCTCGCCCCGGCGGACGCGGTTCTGGGCGCGGAAGGGGGCCGGGTCCACGCCCGGGATCTCGCTTTGCACGCTGACATTGCCGAAGGTGAAGCGCGGGCCCTCATAGATGTTGTAGGTCACATAGAAGGCGTCGCGTTCGCGCGTGATCTCGGGGGCCACCGCCTGCACCCGGAAATCGGCATATCCGCGCGAGCGATAGAAATCCGTCAGCAGCTTTTCGTCCAGCGCCATGCGCTCGGGCGCGAAGGTGTCGCGCCTGATGAAGGTGCGCAGGATGCCCGCCTGCTTGGTCTGCAGCACGTTGCGCAGGCGGCGATCCGAAAAGGCGCGGTTGCCGGTAAAGCCGATGCGCTCGATTTCGGTCACGTCGCCCTCGCGGACCTCGAACACCAGATCGACGCGGTTGCCGCTGCGGCGGATGACGCGGGGATCGACGCGGGCCGCCAGGCGGCCGTCGGCGGCATAGACGGCGGCAATGGCCTGGGCATCGGCCTCGGCCTGGGCGGGCGAAAAGACGCGGCGGGATTGCGACTGGACGATCTCGGCCAGCCGTTCGTCCTTGATCTTCCGGTTGCCTTCGAAGTTGACGGCGTTGATCGTCGGATATTCGCTGACCCGGACGACCAGCGTGGCCCCCTGGGGGACGATCTCGACCGTCTCGAACAGGCCCGACTGCTGCAGCCGCTGCTGGGCGTCGTTCAGGTCGCCCGCCGACAGTTCGGTGCCGCGGCGGATATTGGCGATCGACATGACGGTCCCGGCGTCAACGCGCTGCGCCCCTTCGATGCGCAGCTCGGAAAAGCTGTAGGCCGCAGCGGGCGTGGCGGCCATCATCGCCGGCGCGGCCAGCGCGAAGGCCGAAATCAGCGCCACGGCGCCCCTGCCGAAATTCCTGTCCGTCATCGCCGCCCCTCGCGCATGGCTGGTGTCGCGCAGGTTTAACCCGTCGCAAGTTGCGCGATGGTTAACCCCGTTCCCCCTGCACTGTCAAAACAAAGCCCGCCGTCAGGGGCACAGAATGTCGTTGGACAGGCCAAAGATCATCAGTGTCAGCACCAGCGCCATCCCCAGCGCGGTCAGCATCCGCAGCGCGCGGTCCGACGGCGGGCGGCCGGTCACGGCCTCCCACGTATAGAACGCCAGATGGCCGCCATCCAGAACCGGGATCGGCAGCAGGTTCAGAAACCCGATGCCTGCCGACAGGACCCCGATCAACCACAGGAAATTGCCCGCCCCTGCCGAAGCCGACTGGCCCGCCACTTCGGCGATGGAAATCGCGCCGCTCATGTTGCAACTGCCGATCTGGCCGGAAATCATCGCGATCAGCCCGGTCAGCGACCCCCAGATCACATCCCAGGTCTGGCGCGCGCCCAAGGCCAGCGCCTCAAGCGGCCCCGCATGGCGGGTTGCGGGCAGGACATAGCCCTGTCCGCCGCTGACGCCGATCAGCCAGCGCTTTTCGAACCCCCCGTCCACAGGCAGATCCTGTTCGCGCGGCACCAGGGTGAAATCGGTCTCTCCCACACCGTCGCGCCAGATGCGCAGCACGACCGGGCGCCCTTGCGCGGCCTCGACCGCCGGGCGCAGTTCCGTGATGCGGGTCACTGGCCGCCCGTCGATGGTCAGAATCACGTCGCCCGACCGCAGATCGGCATTGGCCGCCGGGCTGCGCGGCGCCACGCCCGATACGCGCGCCGGGGCCGGGTCCGGGCCACGCAGGGTGGTTTCAGCACCTTCGCGGCGGATGGTCCAGTCATGGACAGGCGCGGCAGGCAGCGTTTCGGCCAGGCGGAACAGCGCGGGCCAGTCGGGGACGGAATGGCCGCCGATCGAAAGAACCTCGTCGCCGGGGCGCAACTCGTTCACGACACCCGGCGGGGCGGGGGCGATGTCGCCCACCACCACCCGCTCGACCGCAATGCCCTGCCAGGCGATCACCCCGGCAAAGACCAGCGCCGCCAGGATGAAGTTGAAGACCGGCCCCGCCGCCACGGTGGCGAACCGTGCCCACAGCGGCGCGCCGCCCAGCGTCTGGCGCGCCAGACGCGGATCGACCGCCCGGCCGGGCCCCGCGCTTGCGGCATCGGCGTCGCCCAGAAAGCGGACATAGCCGCCCAGCGGGATCGCCGCGACCTGCCAGACCGTGCCGCGCCGGTCGCGCCGGGCGAACAGGCGCGGGCCGAAACCCAGCGAGAACACCTCGGCCCGGATACCGGACCAGCGGCCGACGATGTAATGGCCGTATTCGTGGACGCCCACGATGATCGACAGCGCCACGACAAAGGCGAGGACCGTCCAGGCCAGCCCGCCGGTCTGGGTGATGACCTGTTCGATCATGCGGCCCCCCTCCA
>CALLYR010000114.1 GCA_937859005.1 uncultured Paracoccus sp.
GGCGGGCGGTCCTTGGGGGAACTGCTGCGGGTGCCGCAGATCGCGGTGGCGATGATCTGCGCGACCGTCGCCTATGCGCTGATGAATCTGGTCATGACCTCGACGCCGCTGGCGATGGTGGGTTGCGGCTATCAGACCTCGGATGCAGCGGGGGTGGTGTCGGCGCATGTGCTGGCGATGTTCGCGCCCTCGTTCTTCACCGGGCATCTGATCGCGCGGTTCGGGGCGGAACGGATCGTGGCGCTGGGCATGGCGATCCTGGCGGGCTCGGCCGCCGTGGCGCTGGGCGGAGTGGAGCTTGAGCGGTTCTTCGTGGCCCTGATGCTGCTGGGACTGGGCTGGAACTTCGGCTTCATCGGCGCGACCGCGATGCTGACCGCGGCCCACAGCCCGCAGGAACGCGGGCGCCTGCAGGGTGTCAACGATGCCGTGGTCTTTGGCGGCGTCTTCGTGGCCTCGCTGGCGTCCGGGGGGCTGATGGGCTGCATGGGCGGGTCGGCGCAGGCGGGGTGGTCGGCGGTCAATCTGGCGATGGCGCCGTTTCTGGTGCTGGCCGGGGGCGCGCTGATCTGGCTGGCCCTCCGCCCGCGCGAGACGCGCTAGAACAGCGAGCCCTGTTCCGGCGCGGGCCGGCGCGGCCGCCGGATGCGCGGGGCAGGAGTGTCCGGCACTGTCCGGTCCGGTCCGGCGGCGGTCTGCGGCTTTGCCCCTGCGGGGTGCACGCCGATCGCGCCGTCGTGGAACTCGACCGTCAGTTCCGCAGCCCTCGCGGCAACGGGGGCGGATGTGACCAGCCCCGCCGGACCCCGCACGATGGCAAAGCCGCGCCGCAGGGTTTCGGTATGGCCCAGCGTCTGGCGCAGGCGGTCCAGCGCCTCCAGCCGTTCGCGCCGGTCGGCGGTCAGCCGGGAAGCTACTGCTTCCATGCGCGCCGCCGCTTGTCCCAAGGCCGCGCGGCTTTGCAGGGTGGTGCGCCGGGCATCCCCCAGCATCCGCCCATGCGCCGAATCCAGCCGCGCGGACAGTTGTTGCAGGCGGGACGCGCCATCGGAGCTGCGGCGCGACAGCGCCGGGTTCAGTCGCGCCTTTGCTTCCTCC
>CALLYR010000115.1 GCA_937859005.1 uncultured Paracoccus sp.
GAACGGGGCGCCAAGACGCCCGGCACCTATCTGCCGGGGCGGCGCGCGGGCGATCATCTGCAGGTCATCACCGTCATCAACTTCAAGGGCGGGTCGGGCAAGACCACCACCGCCGCCCATCTGACGCAGAAGCTGGCGCTGGACGGATACCGGGTGCTGGCGATCGACCTCGACCCGCAGGCCAGCCTGTCGGCACTGCACGGCTTCCAGCCCGAATTCGACCTGACGGACGGCGGCACGCTGTATGACGCGATCCGCTATGACGCCCCGGTGCCCCTGCGCGACGTGGTGCAGCACACCTATTTCACCAATCTCGACCTGATTCCCGGCAATCTCGACCTGATGGAGTTCGAGCACGACACGCCCCGCGTCCTCGCCGAACGGTCGGGTAATCTTTTCTTTACCAGAATCGGCGAGAAGCTGGCCGAGGTCGAGAACGATTACGACCTGGTCGTGATCGATTGCCCGCCGCAGCTGGGGTTCCTGACCATGTCGGCGCTGTCGGCGGCAACCGCGATTCTGGTGACGGTGCATCCGCAGATGCTGGACGTGATGTCGATGTGCCAGTTCCTGCTGATGACCTCGAATCTGCTGGGGGTCGTGGCCGAGGCGGGCGGCGACATGAGCTATGACTGGATGCGCTATGTCATCACCCGCTACGAGCCCGGCGACGGGCCGCAGAACCAGATGGTCAGCTTCATGCGCTCGATGTTCGGGGACCATGTGCTGAACCATCCGGTGCTGAAATCGACGGCGATCTCGGACGCGGGCATCACCAAGCAGACGCTCTACGAGGTCGAGAAGAACGCCTTCAGCCGCGCCACCTATGAACGCGCGGTCGAAAGCCTGAACGCCGTCAACGGCGAGATCGAGGGGCTGATCCAGAAGGCCTGGGGCAGATAGGGACGGGGGCGGGCATGGCACGCAAGAACCTGCTGAAGGGCCTGATGGCCTCGGCGCCCGCCGCGGCCGCCGAGGATGCCGCCCCCCTGCCCCGCTATACCCGCGGGCCGATCGGCGCGGTCAGCCAGTCCATCGCCGGGCTGAAATCGCGCGCCCTGGTCGAGGTTCCGGCCGATCTGGTCGATCACGCCGGCATCCGGGACCGGCTGGACGACGACGCCCAGGGGCTGGAGGCGCTGAAGAGGTCGATCCGCGACTATGGCCAGCAGGTGCCGGTCCTGCTGCGCCACAGCCCCAACCACGAAGGCCGGTACGAGATCGTCTTCGGCCGCCGCCGGGTGGCGGCGCTGAAGGAACTGGGGCTGCCGGTCAAGGCGATGATTCGCGACCTGGACGACCGCGACCTGATCGTGGCGCAGGGCCAGGAAAACACCGCCCGCAAGGACCTGTCCTTCATCGAGAAGGCGAATTTCGCCGCCCGGATGGCGCGGGCGGGGTTCGAGCGCAAGGTGATCTGCGACGCGCTGGCGATCGACAAGACCGTGATCTCGCGGATGCTGACGATCACCGATGCCCTGCCCGAGGTGCTGATCCGCGCCATCGGCGCCGCCCCTTCGGCGGGGCGGGACCGCTGGCTGGCGCTGGCGGAAAAGGCGCGGGGCCGCGACACCGCGGCGCTGGTCGCGGCGGCGCGGGGCCCCGATTCGGATGCGCGGTTCGCGGCCGTCCTGGCCGCGCTC
>CALLYR010000116.1 GCA_937859005.1 uncultured Paracoccus sp.
CACGGCTTGCTTTGCAGCCCCAGCGCGCGCGCCTTGCGCGCCACCAGCCCCGCGGCCACCAGCACATAGGGGTTCGATGTGTTGGTGCAGGACGTGATCGCCGCGATCACGACCGAGCCGTCGCGCAAGCCCCAAGGCTGCCCTTCGACCTGCCCGCGCGCGATATGGCCGTCACGGTTGCCGCCGGGAATTTCCTCGGCCTTGGGCGCCGGAGCGCCGCCCTCCTCGGTCATCTCGTATTTCTGGTCACGGGGAACCGACATTGCCGGGCGCAGCCCCTTGATATAGTCGCCGAAGGCGCGGGCGGCGTTGTCAAGCGGCACATGGTCCTGCGGACGTTTCGGCCCGGAAATCGCGGGCACAACGTCGCTCAGGTCCAGTTCCAGCGTCGAGGTATAGACCGGCGCGTAATCCGCGTCGCGCCACATCCCGTTGGCTTTCGCATAGGCTTCGACCAGCGCGATGCGGTCCTCGGCCCGGCCGGTCTGGCGAAGATAGCGCAGGGTTTCGTCGTCGATCGGGAAGAAGCCGCAGGTCGCGCCGTATTCGGGCGCCATGTTGGCGATGGTCGCGCGGTCGGCCAGCGGCATGTTGTCCAGGCCGTCGCCATAGAATTCGACGAACTTGCCGACGACCTTGTGGTCGCGCAGCATCTTGACGACGATCAGCACCAGGTCGGTGGCGGTCACCCCCTCGCGCAGGGCGCCGGTGATCCTGAAGCCCACGACCTCGGGGATCAGCATGGAAATCGGCTGGCCCAGCATCGCGGCCTCGGCCTCGATCCCGCCGACGCCCCAGCCGAGGACCGCAAGGCCGTTGACCATGGTGGTGTGGCTGTCGGTGCCGACCAGCGTGTCGGGATAGGCGACGGTCGCGCCGGTCTGGTCGGTGTCGCTCCAGACGGTCTGGGCCAGATATTCAAGGTTCACCTGGTGGCAGATGCCGGTGCCGGGCGGGACCACGCGGAAGTTCTCGAATGCGCTCTGGCCCCATTTCAGGAACTGGTAACGTTCCATGTTGCGGGCGTATTCCAGATCGACGTTGCGCTGGAAGGCGCGGGGGGTGCCGAATTCATCGACCATCACCGAATGGTCGATGACCAGATCGACCGGATTCAGCGGGTTGATCTTCTGCGCGTCGCCGCCCAGCGCCTTGATGCCGTCGCGCATCGCGGCAAGGTCCACGACCGCCGGAACGCCGGTGAAGTCCTGCATCAGCACGCGCGCCGGGCGATAGGCGATCTCGCGATCCGACTTGCCGCCGTTCTGCGCCCAGGCGGCAAAGGCCCTGATGTCGTCGGTCGAGACGGTGAAGCCGCCGTCCTCGAACCGCAGCATGTTTTCCAGCACGACCTTCAGCGCGGCGGGCAGGCGCGAGAAATCGCCCAGACCCGACTGGGTCGCGGCGGGAATCGAGTAATAGGCGAATGACTGGCCGCCGACCGTCAGCTCTCGGCGGGTCTGGGCGGTGTCGGTTCCGGTGACGATGGGCATGGGCGATCCTTCCTGCAAGGCGGGTGGGTGCGTCGGAACGCACTCCGATTGCCCCGATTCCCGCGAGGGTGCAAGAACTTCACGGGCCGCGATCGAAGATGCGTTCGTTTGTATGCGAAGGTATACATTTCATGGGCCGCAGGCAAGTGGCCTTGCCCTTCCATCGCCACGATCCTGACGAAGCCTTGATTTGGTCGCGATTGTCCCGGCGGGTTATAGCGGCGTCATGACCTGCCCCGTTCCAGCAGCCCGCCGTCCGGCTGATCCACCTTCTTCCGTGCCGCCGGCGCAGCCGGGGCGTCCGTCCCGAAGCGGCTGGCTTGCCCTGCTGACGCTGGCTGCGGCGCTGTGGCAGGGGGGCGCGCTGGCGGCGCAGGATGTGCCGGGCAACGCGCCGCCGACCCCGGATCAGGGGGTCGCGGTCATTCAGGCGCCCGAAGGCGACCAGACCGCCGCTCCCGATGCGATGATGGGTCTGCTGCCGGTCCTTCCCCTGACCGATCCTGCGGCCGCGGTCCCGAAGGACAGGCTGCGCGGCCCGGCCGGTGCGCCGCCCGTAGTCATCGAACTGTCCCCCGCGCAGGGCTGTTCGTCCTGCCCGCCCGCCGACGAACTGGTGGCGTCGCTGGCCGGACGCGATGACGTTCTGCCCCTGGCCTGGCATGTCGATTACTGGGATTATCTGGGCTGGGCCGACGAATTCGCCCGCCCCGAAAACACCCTGCGCCAGCGCGCCTATGCCGAGGCCGCGGGGGAACACGGAATCTATACCCCGCAGATCATCGTGGACGGGCAGGACACGCTGATTTCCGTCCATCAGTCCGGGCTGCTGGCGCTGATCGACGACCACGCGGCCCGTCCCCCCGCCGTCAGTGTGACCGCCCAGCCTGACGCAAGAGGCTTTGTCATCGACCTGATGCCCCGCGCGGCTGTTCCGGGAGGGGTGGAGGTCACGCTGATTCGCTATGCTCCCGGTCGCCGCGTGACCATCCGCGCGGGTGAAAACCGCGGGCAGACGCTGGAATATGCAAATATCGTGCTGGGAAGCGAACCGATCGCACGCTGGGATGCGCGGGCGCCGCTGCGGCTGACCGTCACGGCCGGCGATCGGCCTGACGATCGCTTTCCCTCCGATACGCTTCATGCGATCCTGGCCCAGCAACTGATGCCCGGCGGCCTTCCGGGCCCGATCCTCGCGGCGGTGCGGCTGGACTGAACTGTCCCTGCGCATGGCGCAGGACCGCCATGCGCCCCTCGCGCTTGCAGGCCCGCGCGCTTCGCCCGACAACCACCGCTTGTCTGGAAAAGGGGCAGGGATGGGCGACTGGATCACCGGCATTGCGGGCACCCCCGCGGGCGCGCGGCTTGCGCTGATCCTGGCATTGTCGGCGGCGGTGCTGCACGCGGTGTTCGGCGCCCTGCAGAAAGGCCGCCACGATCCCTGGACCAGCCGGGCCGCGATCGACCTGGCCTATTCGGTGCTGGCGCTGCCGGTCGCGCTGTTGCTGGTGCCCTGGCCCGATGCCCGGCTGTGGCCGGTGCTGGCGGGGGCGGTGGCGATCCACGTGGTCTATAAATACGCGCAGGCCATGACCTATCAGCGCGGGGCCTATACGGTGGTCTATCCGGTCGTGCGCGGGACGGGGCCGCTGTTCACGGTCGCGGCGGCGGGGCTGGTGTTCGGCGAACATTACAATGCGGGCCAGTGGCTGGGGGTGCTGACGCTGGTCGGCGGCATCTTCGGGCTTGCCGCCTGGAACTGGCGCACGCTGGTCGAGGGGCGCGCCATGCTGGGACCGGCGCTGGGCTGGGCCTTCGCCACGGGGGGCACGGTCGCGGCCTATACCACCTATGACGCCTGGGGCATCCGGCAGGCGGCGGACCCCTTTACCTTTCTGGCATGGTTCTTCCTGTTGGACGGAATCCTTCTGCCGCTGACCTTGCGCGCGCGTCTGGCGGCGGTCCCGCGGGCCGAGGCCGGGGCGCTGGTCCGCCGCGGCGTGACCGGGGCGCTGGTCGCATTCGCCAGCTTCGGCTCGATCAAGCTGGCGACCCGCATCGACGAGGTGGGCCGCGCCGCGGTGCTGCGCGAGACCTCGACGGTATTCGCGGCCCTTGTGGGTTGGCTGATCCTGGGCGAAAAGGTCGGACCGGCCCGCACCGCATTGATGGCGCTGATCGCGGCCGGCGCGGTGATGATGGAATTCGCCGCATGACGCAAAGGAGGATGCCGATGCGGCAGGTCAATCCCTGGATCAAGGCCGCGCTGGAATACGGACCGCTGATCGCGTTCTTCGTCGCGTTCCGGCAGATGCAGGACCGGACGGTCCATCTGTGGGGGACGGACTATTCCGGCATCGTCGTGGCGACGCTGATCTTCATCCCGCTGCTGATGGCCACCACGCTGGCGCTGCGGATGCTGACCGGGCGGCTGTCGGCGATGCAGGTCATCACGCTGGTGCTGGTCGTGGTGTTCGGCGGGCTGTCGGTCTGGCTGAACGACCCGCGCTTCTTCAAGATGAAGCCGACGCTGATCTATCTGATCTTCGCCGCGCTGCTGGGGACGGGGCTGGCGCTGCGCCGGAACTGGCTGGGAATGGTGCTGGGCAATGCCGTGCCCCTGCGGGACGAGGGCTGGCAGGTCCTGACCTCGCGGCTGGCGCTGTTGTTCCTGGGGCTGGCCGTGGCGAATGAACTGATCTGGCGCACACAGTCGGACGGGACCTGGGTCAATTTCAAGACCTTCGGCCTGCCGCTGCTGATCCTGCTGTTCTTCGTGCTGAACGGCGGGGTGTTGCGCCGCTATGCCCTGCCCGAGGAGATGCCAGAGGACGGCAACCGCGACTGACGCGGAGCCCGCAGCAGGGCGGCAGGCTGGGTTGCGGCCGGGAACCGGTCGCCCCGACCGATGCGCATGCAAGCGGGCCACAAGCCGTGGCGCCTGCCGGTGGTCTGCGGGGCCGATCTGGATACGGGCGCGTCGATGCGTCCGCCTGTCTGACAGGATGTCGCGGCCGGGTTGCGCGAACAGGTCGCGCCAAAGAAAAGACCGCGCCGGGCGGGCGCGGTCGGGGTCCGTCTCGGATCGGCCGATCTTACTTGATCTTGCCTTCCTTGTATTCGACATGCTTGCGGACGACCGGGTCGTATTTGTTGACCGTCATCTTGTCGGTCATGGTGCGGGCGTTTTTCTTGGTGACATAGAAATGCCCGGTTCCGGCCGTCGAGTTCAGACGGATCTTGATCGTCGTCGGCTTCGCCATTCATCCTGCTCCTGCTGCGGGGCGGGCGGATGGGCCGCTGCGCAATCACCCCGTGAAATCCTGTGAAGCCTGCCTTTTACGCAGCAGGGCTGCAGAGTCAACCGCGAAACGCCGTCATTTCGCAGGAACGGCACGGGCGATGCACAGGATCTTGACCGTCCGCCCGTCCGTCCCCTCGATCGGGCACAGGGTCACCTCGCGGTGCTTGTCGGCGCCCCTGACGCCGGGACAGAACAGCGTCAGCCGGACGGTTTCGCCCTCGGCCGCTTCGGCCAGCGCATCCTTCAGCCTGGCGCCATCGATGCAGGGCCACAGCTGCGACCAGTGCCGCCCCTGGGCGCGGTGCGGGTCATCCAGGTTCAGTTCGTCCGCCGCCGCCCGGTTGACCAGCGTGATGCGCCCGTCCGGGTCCATCAGATAAATGGAATCCGTCAGATGGCGCAACAATGCCAGCGCCAGCGCGGTATCGGTGGCATCGCAGACATGTGATGCATGCGAGGGAACCGCGGACGCAGGATGCGCGATAGATAGAAAGGCAGGGCAATTGGCAGGCATCATGGCGGACCTCCCCGGTCGGAAACGGCAGGCATGTGCAATGATCCGAGACTATCCAGAGTTTGCGAATGTCGAGAGTCGGGAATCAGCCTAAATGTATAATAGGCGGATTTTTGCCTATAAGGCGGCAGGGAAGGGCGCGGATGGCCTGTAAGCCGGGTTCTGTCCACGGGGCTGCCCCCGCTGGATGACCATTCCTCTTGCCCCGACGTTGCCGGCGGGGTCCAGCTGCCAACCCGGATCTGCTGGGGCGCAGGCGGCCCTGCGGGGTTGCCCCCGCGCGCGATCCCTATTCGGCATTGCTCCCGGTGGGGCTTGCCATGCCGGTCCGGTTGCCCGTCCCGCGGTGGGCTCTTACCCCACCGTTTCACCCTTGCCCGGACAGGTCCGGGCGGTCTGTTCTCTGTGGCGCTTTCCCTAGGGTTGCCCCCGCCGGGCGTTACCCGGCACCGTGCCTGCATGGAGCCCGGACTTTCCTCGTGCCGCCCGAAAGCGGCCCGCGGTCATCCGGCCATCCGCGCAAGAGGCAGATAGGCGGGCGGGGCAGGGGCGTCAAGTAGATCAGATGCCCGGCCTGGCCTTGCCATGCAGGGGGCGGGGCGTCGCGCCTGCCGGTCCCTCGGCCTTGCCGGACAGGGCCGCCGGATTGCAAGGCAGCCTGCCGGGCATGTTCACAAGGCGGTGGGGTCATGGTCGTAAACCCACGCAAAACGGCCCAGAGCGGCCCGCGGGGCCAGCCGGTTCGCAGCCCTCAGCGCGGCATGGCCGATCAGCCGCTTCGCCCCCGACAGGTGATAGTTGCGCGCATTGGCATTCGCCGCCGCCACGATCCGTTCGCAGCGCGGCTGCCGCAGGGCCTGGTATCGCGCCAGCGCGCGGGCCTGATCGGACCCCTCATCCAGACAGGCGGCCAGCACCCAGGCATCCTCGATCGCCATGCAGGCCCCCTGCGCCAGAAAGGGCAGGGTCGGATGCGCCGCATCCCCCAGGATCACGCGGCTGGCGTCGTGCCATCGCGCGGCCACCTGATGGCGGTGCAGCCCCCAGACGGAACATTCCCGCACCTGCGCCAGCCAGCCCGGCACCGATCCGCCAAAGCCCGCGAAAGCCGCGCGCAGATGGGCGGGATCGTCGGGCTGGGACCAGCCCTCGGCGGTCCACCCGGCGCGCTCCTCGACCGCGACGATATTGCGCAGGCCGAGTGCCAGCGGATAGCTGACCAGATGCCGCCCCGGCCCCATGAAGACCTGTGCCTTGAATTCGGGACCGGATTCCAGCGGAACCACGGCGCGCCATGCCGCCTGTCCGGTGAAGAAGGGGGTTTCCCTGCCGTTCAGCGCCGTGCGGGTCAGGGACCGCAGACCGTCCGCCCCGATCAGCAGGGATGCGCCGGGCAGCGACTCGACCGGATGGTTCAGCCGCACATCCACGCCCGCCGTCCGCGCCGCATCGCCCAGCAGCTCGACCAGCCTTGCGCGATGGACGGTGCGGAATCGCGCGCCATTCCCCGGCAGATCCATCCGCAGCACCAGTGCGCCCTTGTGGTCGCGCAACTCGACCGCGTGCGAAGGGGCGGAAATCGACTCGAACCCGGCCCCCAGTCCCAGCGCGGTCAGGACCCGGCCTGCATTGGGGCTGATCTG
>CALLYR010000117.1 GCA_937859005.1 uncultured Paracoccus sp.
ACGAGATCAGCTTCCTGGGCTAGGCCGGGGGCGATGCGCGTTACCTCAACCCCTTTGCCGCGGGCCGGGGATATGAGCTGAAGGTGCAGCTTGCCCGCGCCTCGATCGAGGCGATGACGGAACTGCGCGCCATCGATCCGCGCGCCCGCTTCGTCCATGCCGAGCCGCTGATCGCCATCCATCACGTCGATTGGTCGGGGCGGCCCCTGTGGGAGGCGCATGGCTGGCACGACGCCCAGTTCCAGGCTTTCGATCTGCTGTCGGGCCGGATATGGCCGCAGATCGGGGGACATCCAGACTTTCTCGATATCGTGGGGGTAAACTACTACTTCAACAACCAGTGGATTCACGGCGGCCTGCCGGTCGATGTGGACGATGTGATCTATCGCCCGCTCTCGGATCTGCTGTTCGAGGTGGGCGCGCGTTACAACCGCCCCGTCCTGATCGCCGAGACGGGGACCGAGGGCGACCGCCGCGCCGACTGGCTGCGCTATGTCGCGCGGGAAACGGTCCGGGCGCGGGAACGGGGCGTTCCGGTCGAGGGCATCTGCCTGTATCCCGTCGCCGATCACCCCGGCTGGGACAACGACCGGCTGTGTCCGAACGGCCTGCTGGGCCACGAGGTCGTGGACGGCCGCCGCCACGTCCACGAGCCGCTGGCCGATCTGGTCAGGGGGGTCACGCGTTAAAGCTGATGGAGCCGCGCAGCCGGACAGGCGGCGCGCGCCAGTTCCACCACATGGCGGTGGTGGGTCAGATAGATGACCTGTCCCGTCCGCGCGGTGTCAGACAGCGCCGCCAGGGCCCGCGCAGTCCGGTCATCGTCAAAGGTCTCCAGCACGTCGTCGGCCATGATCGGCACGGCCCCATGCGCCGCTGCATATTCATGGAACCCCCCGATCCGCAGCGCCAGATACAGCTGGAACCGCGTGCCCTTGGACAGCGCCGCGGTGTCGCGCGTGGTCCCGTCCGTTCCTTGCGCGATCAGCACCTCGCCCGCACCCGCTGCGGCGGGCTGCGTCGCAAGCCCCGCATAGGCGCCCCCCGTCATCGCGGCAAAGGCCTCGGATGCGCGGGCCAGCATCCCGCTGCGATGAATGTCGCGGTAATGGCGGAGCGCATGATCGGCGGCCATGATCCCGGCCCGCCTGCGCAGCCAGTCGCGCGCGCCCTCCTCGATCGCAAGCGCCAGCGCGCGGCGGCGCGCCTCGATCATCGCCACGCGGTCGTCGGCGCCCACGGCAGCCAGCGCATGATCGGCCGCAAACATCTCGCGCTGCGCCTCGCCCAGACGCGCCTGCGCCAGAGCCAGTGCCGCCTCGGCGCGCGCGAGTTCGGTGCCCGTGGTTTCCGGGTCGGCGTCCTGCAGCAGCGCCGCAGCGGATTCCATGTCGGCGCAGTTCAGGTCCGACCGGATTCGGGCCGCCAGCGTGGCGGCGCGGGCGCGCAGCTCGTCCCGGCGGCCAAGGCGCAGCAGGGCGGCGCGCGCTGCCTCCAGATCGGCGGCGGACAGCCGAGTGCAGAAGATGCGCGCCTCGGCATCGAGCGCGCGGCGTCCGGTTTCCAGCCCGTCCAGGGTGTCCTTCAGATTGCGCTGCTTCCGCGCCAATTCGTCGCGCGCCTTGTGCGCCGCCTGCGCCGCACCGATGCGGGCCAAGACGGCGTCCAGCGCCTGTTCGGGGTCGTCGTGCGT
>CALLYR010000118.1 GCA_937859005.1 uncultured Paracoccus sp.
CTCGCGCCATACTCACCGCCGACCGAAAGCCCCTGCAGCATCCGCGCGAACAGCCAGGCGGTGCGGCTGGTCAGCAGTTCCGCGCCCTGCGCCTGGAACCAGCCGGCCAGCCCGATATGGTCGGGATGCTGATGCGTGGCCAGCACGCGGACAACCGGCGCACCCGCGAGCGGCCCCTCCAGCAGCGCCTGCCAGATCGCGCGGGCGCGGCGGGTGTCGAAGCCGGTGTCGATGACCGTCCAGCCGTCATCGCCGCGCAGGGCATAGCAGTTGACGTGATCCAGCCGCATCGGCAGCGGCAGGCGCAGCCACAGCACGCCCTCGGCAATCTGGGTTGCCTCGCCCTCGGCGGGCGGCTGCGGCCAGGGATGGCGGATCGGCGCGGTCACGCCGCGCCGGAGAATGCCGCGTCGGGCACCGTGTCCAGATCGGCGGCGCCGGCCTGCGCCTCGGCCAGATCGCCTTCGTTGCGGGGCAGGATGCGGGTGATGAAGATGCGCGCCAGCGCCTGCCGGGCGGCGTCCCCCTCGCGGCAGGCGGCCAGGTGGAAATGCGCCCCCAGCACGCGGGCGAAGGCCGCAAGATAGGGCACCGCACCGGCGAAACGGTCCTGCATGCCCGATTCGATCATCGCCGCGGTCGCCTCGCGCAGGGTCTCGGCGGCCTCCCACACGGCTTCGGCCATTTCGGGCTGGTCGCCTTGTCCGTCCTTGGCCGCGTCCATGATCTCGTCGATCAGGCGCAGCGCGGCCTCGCCCCCGTCCATCATCTTGCGGCCGACCAGATCCATCGCCTGGATGCCGTTGGTGCCTTCATAGATGGGGGTGATGCGCACGTCGCGCAGATACTGCGCGGCGCCCGTCTCCTCGACATAGCCCATGCCGCCATGGACCTGCACGCCCATGTCCGCCACGCGGCAGCCGACATCGGTGCCGTAAGCCTTGGCGATCGGTGTCAGCAGGGCGGCGCGGGCGGCCCAGTCGGCCTCGCCTGTGGCGCGGGCCATGTCCAGCGACTGCGCGCAGGCCAGGCAGATGGCGCGGGCGGCAAAGACCTCGGCCCGGCCAGTGGCCAGCATCCGGCGCACGTCGGCATGGCGGATGATCGCGCCCATCTGGTTTCGTTCCGCCGCATAGGCCGCCGCGTGCTGCAACGCGGCCTCGGCCACGGCGACGCCCTGGACGCCCACGGCCAGCCGGGCCGCGTTCATCATCGTGAACATCGCGGCCATGCCCTTGTGTTCGGCGCCGATCAGCCAGCCGGTCGCGCCCTCGAAGCTCATGACGCAGGTGGGGCTGCCGTGGATGCCCAGCTTGTGTTCGAGGCTGACGACCTTCAGGCTGTTGGCGACGCCCGGCTTGCCGTTCTCGTCGGGCAGGTATTTGGGAACCATGAACAGGCTGATGCCCCTGGTTCCCGCGCCGCCGTCGGGCAGCCGCGCCAGCACGGCGTGGCAGACGTTGCCGGTCACGTCGCTGTCGCCCCAGGTGATGAAGATCTTCTGTCCCGTGATGCGATAGGTGCCGTCCCCGGCCCGTTCGGCGCGGGTGGTCAGCGCGCCCACATCCGACCCGGCCTGCGGTTCGGTCAGGTTCATCGTGCCGTTCCAGTCCCCCGAAATCAGCCGGGGCAGATACAGCGCCTTCATCTCGTCGCTTGCATGGTGTTCCAGCGCCTCGATCTGCCCCTGGGTCAGCAGCGGGTTCAGTTGCAAGGCAAGGCAGGCGCCCGCCATCATCTCGCTGACCGCCATGTTCAGGGTCTGGGGCAGGCCCGCGCCGCCGTATTCGGGATCGGCGGACAGCCCGATCCAGCCGCCCTCGGCAATGGCGCGAAAACCCTCGGCATAGCCGGGCGAGGACCGCACGGCCCCGTTCTCCAGCCGGGCGGGGGTCAGGTCGCCCGCGCGGTTCAGGGGGGCCAGCATCTCGGTCGCCATGCGCCCAGCCTCGTGCAGGATGGCGTCGGCGGTGTCGGGCGTGGCCTCGGCAAAGCGGTCGGTCGCGGCGACTGCAGCCAGCGGCACGATGGATTTCAGGATGAAGGCAATGTCGTCGACCGGTGCGCGATAGGCCATTTCGTCCCTCTTTGACGGCGCGCCTTGCATTCGGGCGGGGCGCGCGCGTATCCCCCTTCAGTCCCGCCCAGCCTAAGGACGGCGCTTCGCTTCGCAAGTCGCAACCCCGCGTCATGAGTCCGATGAACACGTTGACCTTACGTCAAGATGCCCAGGGCATCGCCCATGCCGCAGCCCTGCTGGCGGCGGCCCGGGT
>CALLYR010000119.1 GCA_937859005.1 uncultured Paracoccus sp.
CCCGCACCGGTCTGTCGCCGCCCGGTCCGGGGGTCGCCGGCTGCGGGTGCCATCCCGGATGGGCACAGCGGTCGAAACGGCGGATCAGGGGCGCCCGAACAGTTCGGCCAGGATGCGGGCGCGGGCCAGATGCATGGCTTCGTGGGTGTGCGCCCGCCCGGTGGCGATGCCGGCCATGCCCATTCGGCGCAACCCCTCGCCATCCGCCGCGGCCAAGGCCAGCCGTTCTGCCATGGCAGCCGCATTGCCCGCGGGAAAGATCAGGCCGTTGTGGCCCTCGGCCACAAGCGACAGGTTTCCCGGCGTGTCCGAGGCAATCACCGGCACCGCACGGGCGAAGGCGTCATAGATGATGCGCGGCTGTTCGTCGCCGGTCGTCGGCACCAGCACGGCATGGACATTGTCCAGGATGCGCCGGAACGGCGCGCCATAGGGAACCGGGTCCAGCACCTGAAGCCGGATGTTCCGCAGCCGCGGCTGCAACTGGCGGAAGGCCGGGACAAGATCGCCCTCGCCGATGACATCGACATGGATCTCCAGGCCGCGGCGGTCGAGCAGCGTCAGCGCGTCAAGCACCCCCTCGGCCCCCTTCTGCCGGACCAGACGCGAGGCGAACAGGAACCGGACGGGAACCGGCTTTGCCTGCCAGGCTGCCTCTGCCGCCGGCGGGTCCAGGATGTCGGACGCCGAAATCCAGCTGGCGGGAATGACGGCGGCGCGGGTTCGGGGTCCGGGCGGCAGCGTCGCGCGATAGCCCTCGTGCGTATAGACGGCAAAGCGGGCATGGCGCAGCGACCAGCGGGCGAAACTTTCGTTCGCTGCCGCGATCGCGCGGTGTTTGGAGCCTGCGGCCTGCGAGGGCGGTATCCGCCAGAAGGCGCTTTCGACGACGATCACCACCGGCTTGCGCTGTGCCAGCGCCAGGGGGTTCAGGATCATTCCGGGCGGCAGGGGCCAGCCACCCACGCCACTGTGGACCACATCGGCCTGCCGCAGCGCGCTGCGGGCCGCTGCGACCATGCGGGGCAAGGCGGTCAGCATGTCGCGCCCGCGCCGAGGCACGGTGCACAGCCGCCTGAAGTTCAGCCGGACCCCGTCGGGGGCGACGGCCTCGACCAGATCGCCGTCTGCCGGGCGGTCCGGATACTCGGCTGCCAGGACGGTCAGATCGGACAGATAGGTCAGATGGGTCATCAGGTCGCGATGCCACAGCCGATCCACCCAGACCCGCCCCGTGGCATCCCGATGAAAGGGGACCAGCGACAGCAGCAGATAGCGCGTCTGCGACAGGGCCGCCCGGCAGGCGGCCAGATCCGGCCGCTGGCTGTCCGACGGGGACAGTTCCTTCATTGCCTCTGCCCCTTGGCCGGATCGGCGCCGGGAGCCTGGCTTGCGCATGCGCAGATCCCTCGGGAAGCGCTGCCGGAACGGCGTGCCGTCTCGTGATTTCCGTCTGTCTGCTGTCCCGTCATCTCGCGTCCGCTGTTGCCGAGGCCGTCTGCCCGGCAGGCTACAGCCAAGTCCTGTGCTTGGACAGCCGATTGACCCCCGTTGCGCCGGCCGTCCCGCGCAGCAGGAGCCGAGGTCTGAAATCTGCGGTCTGCAGCACGGAAAGCGTCTCTCCCGCAAGCTGCGCAATGTTTGGGCAGTCGTGGAACAAAGCGAAGGCGTGCGCCGTTCAGGTGGCATACAACGCCACCGCTGTCGAAAGGATGGATCAATGGCAACCAACTATACCGCTTCGGACCTGAAGAACGATGTTCAGGATGCGGGCCGCGAAACCACCCGGGATGTCAACGAGGGGGTGAACAAGCTGGCCAGCGACGCCAAGGAGGCATGGAACAACGCGACCGACAATTCGGCCGTGGACCGAGTGAAGCAGGGTGCGGCCGACATGGCTGACGCAGCGCGGGAAAAAGGTGCCGAAATGGCGGATGCCGCGCGCCAGAAGGGTGCCGAGTTCGCAGACCGGGCGCGTTCGGAAGCGGACCGCCTGTACCGTGCCGGCGAACGCCGGGCCAACGAGATGGCGCATTACGCCGAAGATTACTATGACGAGATGTCGGATATGGTGCGCCGCAAGCCGGCCCAAGCACTGGGCATTGCGGCGGGCGTGGGCTTTCTTGTCGGCCTGATCCTGGCCCGTCGCTGATCCCATGTTCGACTATGCCCGGAACATGCAGCTTGCGCTGACGGACGTGGCGCGGCGGACGGCCCTTAAGGCCGCCGCCGGTGTCGTCATGGCGATCGGCGCGGGCTTTCTGATTGCGGCGCTTTGGACCTTCCTTGCGCGCAATCTGGGCTGGGGGCCGCTGGGGGCGTCCCTGGCGGTCGGTCTGCTGTTCGTCGTGGCCGGGGTCGTGCTGATCATGCGCTCGAAGACGGTCGAACATCCGATCCCCTCGACCGACGAGCTTCGTGCCGAAGTCGAAACCCGTGTTTCGCTGGCCACCGATGCCGCGCTTGAAAAGGGGCGGCTGAAGGCGATCGAGGTGGTGGACAGTGTCGAGAACCGTGTCCATGCGATGGTGGATGAGGTCAGCTATCGCGCCAACAAGTTCGCCGAAGATGCCGAGACGAAGGTTCAGGGATTTGCCCGCGACATGGCGGGAGAAGCCGCGTCCAGGGTCGGCCTGACGCCGCGGTTCCTGTCCGAGGCGCATGAGACGTTGGACCGCGTGAAATCATCGAACGCGGCCACGATCCCGCCGCTGATCGGCGCCTTTGCGGCAGGATTGGCCCTGGCCCAGCGCCTGCAGGCATGGCGCCATCAGGATGATGGCGAGACCTACGACGAGAGCTATGACTACGACGATTACACCGATTATCGTTGAGGGACAGCGCAACGGAAAAGGGGCCGCACTGCGGCCCCTTTGTCCATTCCGCCTCGGCGATCAGGCGTTGGCTTCGCGGATTTTTTCGGCCGCGGCCTTGTCATAGGTCACGCCCGCGCGGTCGAACAGTTGATCCAGTTCGCCCGACAGGGTCATTTCGGTCACGATGTCGCAGCCGCCGACGAATTCGCCCTTCACATACAGCTGCGGAACGGTGGGCCAGTCCGAAAAGTCCTTGATGCCCTGGCGCATTTCGTCGCTGGACAGGATGTTCACGTCGCGGAAGGCGACGCCCATATAGTTCAGCACGCCGGCAACGCGGCTGGAAAAGCCGCACTGGGGCATTTCCCGCGTGCCTTTCATGAACAGAACCACGTCATTGTGGTCGATGGTTTCCTGAATCTGGTCGCGGATGTCGGTCATTGGCGGGGTCCGTCGCGGGTTGTGACAAGGGAAAGGTGGCGCCGCCCGTCAATCGGGAGACTTGGTGGTCAGCGCCAGCGCATGAAGGGTACCGTTCGGTCCGTCCATGCGGCCCTTCAGCGCGGCATAGACGGCACGTTGCTGCTGGACCCGGTTCAGTCCTCGAAAGCTTTCATCGACGACCTCGGCGGCAAAGTGATTTCCGTCGCCGGCCAGATCGGTGATGGTGATCCGAGCCTGCGGGAACGCCGCGCGGATCAGTTGCTCGATCTCGTGGGCTTCCATAGCCATGCAGCAGCCTTTCTGTTCATGCCGTTCCGATGTAGGCGGCGGGCACGCGGGCTGCAAGGGCGCGGGCAAGGGGGCGGACCACCGGCTGCTGCGGCCATCGGGAAGCAGGATGCCGTCCCCGGATCGGAAATGCCGCAGCCCGCGACCGTGCCGGCAGCCGGGCAGGGCGAAGGCGACCGGGATCGCGGCCCTGACCGGCTGGCTTCGGGCGGCTGCCCGGTCCTGACCGCGCATCGGCGCGAACGGCCGGGGACCAGGCCTCCGATCTTTCCGATAGCGGCGGTCCACCCCGGCCGCGGGCCACCGCCAGCACCGGACACGGGCGGTCCGCGTCGGCAAGGCCGCCCGCGCGGATCGATCAGAACACGAAATCGCTCAGGTCAAGCTGGGCCAGGCTCATGTTCTCGATGGTCAGCACCGTGCCGGCGGACAGGGTGATCTGGACCGCATCGCCCGCCTGCCGGGCGGCCGAGATCGCATTGCGGATCTGCGCCGCACTGAAATCGTCGAAATCCAGCTTGTCCTCGCCGTTGCGGAAATCGGCGATGACGTCACGACCGTCGCCGCGCTCGAACTCGAACACATCGGCGCCGGCCCCGCCCAGAAGAATGTCGTCGCCGGTGCCGCCGTCGAGGCGGTCACGCCCGGCGTTGCCTGCCAGACGGTCGTTGCCGGAATCGCCGTCAAGTTCGTCATCGCCCGCGCCGCCCCACAACCGATCGTTGCCCGAACCACCCTCCAGGTCGTCGTTGCCGTCGCCGCCCTCCAGGTGATCGTTGCCGCTGCCGCCTTCCTGCTCGTCCGCGCCATTGGCCCCCAGAATCGTGTCATGTCCGGCGCCGCCTTCCAGGTCGTCATGGCCATCGCCTCCGCGCAGCAGGTCGTTGCCGTCGCCGCCGAACAGATCGTCGTTCCCGCCAAAGCCGAACAGCGTGTCGTTGCCGCCCAGGCCCGCCAGCCAGTCGTTCAGCGACGTGCCGTTGATGAGGTCGGGGTTCATGGTTCCGATTCGTCTTGCCATCTTTTCTCTCCTTCTTGCGGGGGCGAATCTAGCGAAGGGGCAGTGACAGGTTCCTGACGGCGATTGTCATGGTCCTGTCATCCGGGTTGATCTAGAACGGCGGCATGTTCCGCTTCGTTCTCCCGCTCTGTCTGGTCCTGCCGCTGTCGCCCGGCGCGCAGCAGCTGTCGCCCCGCGATCACGAACGCGCCCGGATCGCGGTCGAGCGGGGCGAGATCCGCCCCCTGTCCGAGATCCTGCAGACGGTCCGTGCCAGCCACCCCGGCGAAGTGCTGGAGGTCGAGCTGGAGGAGGAGGACGGCGTGCTTGTCTATGAGGTCGAGATCCTGACCCCCGCGGGATTGATGCTGGAAATCGACCTGGAGGCCCGCAGCGGCACGATCCTGAGCGTCGAAGAGGACGACTGATGCGCGCCCTTGTCGTCGAGGACGATCCCGCGATCCATGCCAGCGTGGCGGCGGCTCTGGAGGGTTCGGGTTTCCGGGTGGACTGGGCGGCCGACGGGGAAACAGCGTGGTTCCTGGGCGGGACCGAGGATTTCAACCTGATCGTTCTGGATCTGGGCCTGCCCGGCATGGACGGGCTGAGCGTGCTGAAACGCTGGCGGGCCGAAGGCTGCCATGTCCCGGTCGTGATCCTGACCGCGCGCGGCATGTGGTCCGAACGGGTCGAAGGCATCGACGCGGGCGCCGACGATTACCTCATCAAGCCCTTCCGCATGGAGGAGTTGCTGGCGCGCTGCCGCGCCGTGTTGCGCCGGTCGATGGGCAGCGCGTCGCCGGTGCTGGCGCTGGGGCGGCTGTCGGTCGATCTGGGACGGCGCACGGCGGCCGTGGACGGGGTGCCAGTGACGCTGACCCCGATGGAATTCCGGCTGCTGGCGCATCTGATGACCAACCGCGACCGCCCGGTCAGCGCCTCGGAACTGCGCGAGCATCTGAACGGGGGCGAGGACTGGTCCGACGGCAATGCCGTGGTGGCGATGATCATGCGGATGCGGCGCAAGCTGGGGTCCGAGGTCATCCTGACCCGGCGCGGCTTCGGCTATCAGCTGGGTCCTTGTGGCTGATGTCGGCTCGATCCGGCGGCGGCTGCTGGCGGCGGGCGCCGTCACCCTGACGGCCGCGCTGGTTGCGGCCGGTCTTGGCCTGGCAATCCTGTTCGACCGGCATGTGGAACGGCTCGCGGTCGCGGAACTCGACGACCGGGCCATGGCGCTGTTGTCCGCGCTGGAATGGGACAGCGCGCACCTTCCCGTCTTTCGGGAAACGCGGATCGACCCCCGCTATGACCGGCCGCTGTCCGGCCGATACTGGCAGATGACCATCGGCGGGGAAATGACGCGGTCGCGATCGCTGTGGGACGGGGTGCTGCCGGTCGCCGACATTCCCCCGGCCACCGGCCGGACGCGGGTCGGGATCGGGCCCGGACCGGATGGCCGGGCGCTGCTGATGCTGGACCGAAGCGTCGTGGCAGGGGCGGACCGGGTGCCCGTCCGCGTGACGGTCGCGATGGCCCGCGACGAACTGATGGGGGCGCGGCAGGAGTTCGTGCGCGACCTCTATCCCTATCTTGCGCTGCTGGGGGGAATTCTTCTGGCCGCCTCGGCCGTGCAGGTGTCGGTCGGGCTGCGGCCGCTGTCGGCCATCAGCCGCAAGGTGGCGGCCCTGACCGAAGGCCGTATCGCCCGCCTGGGGACGGATCTGCCGCGCGAGGTTGCGCCCCTGTCCACGCAGATCGATGCGCTGCTGGATGCGCGGGATGCCGAACTGGACAAGGCGCGGCTGCGGGCGGGCGACCTGGCGCATGGACTCAAGTCTCCGCTGCAGGCACTCGAGGGTGAAATCACGCGCCTGCGCGACCGCGGCGAGGCAGAGATCGCCGCCCGGATCACCGCCGTGACCGACGCCATGCGACGCCATGTGGACCACGAACTGGCCCGGTTCCGCATCCGGTCGCATCAGCGGCCCGCGCAGGCCAGTCCCGCCCGGATCGCCGCAGGAGTCGTCCGCGTCCTCGGCATGACGCCCAAGGGTCAGCAGGTGGAATGGTCGGTCCCGGCCGGACCCGGCCCTCTGGCCAGGATCGATCCCGGCGATCTGACCGAAATCCTGGGCGCGGTGCTGGTGCATGCTCTGCGCCACGCCCGCAGCCGCGTTGCCCTGCGCAACTGGACCAGTGGCGCCGAAACGCTCATCCAGATCAGCGACGACGGGCCCGGCGTCCCCGAGGACCAGCTTGACCTGCTGGGCCGCCGCGGCCTGCGCCTGGACGAGACCACGGGCGGCGATGGCCTTGGCCTTGCCATCGTCGCCGATATCCTGGAAGCCGCGCAGGGGCGGATCATCTTTCGGAACGGGGCTCCGGGGCTGATCGTGACGGTTGCGCTGCCGTCGGCATGACGCTTGTCCCGGAACAGCCGCCAGACAGGGGAAGGGACGGCGCAGGATGGGGCGGGATCGCGCAGCCAGCAGATCCGGGGCGCCGCGGGGAAGCCCCGCCGAGGTGCTGGTCGTCTTTCTTCGGCTTGGCCTGACGTCCTTTGGCGGGCCCATTGCCCATCTGGGTTATTTCCGGGACGAACTGGTGACGCGGCGCCGATGGCTTGACCCGTGCCTATGCCGATCTCGTGGCGCTGTGCCAGTTCCTGCCCGGCTCGGCGTCGAGCCAGGTGGGCTTTGCCCTGGATCTGATGCGGGCGGGGTGGCTGGGCGTCCTGGCAGCCTTTGCGGCGTTCACCCTGCCGTCGGCGCTGATCCTGGTTGTCGTCGCCGTCACGGCGACGGCGATTGCCGGGCCGGTCGCAAGCGGAGTGCTGCACGGGCTGAAGATCGTCGCCGTCGCCATCGTGGCGCAGGCTGTCCTGGGGATGGCGCGAAGCCTCTGCCCGGATCGCGAACGCGCCGCCATTGCGGTGGCGGCTGTGGGATGGCTGGCCTTCCTGCCGGGGCGTCCGGAATGCTGGGCGGGATCCTGGCAGGTGCCCTGGCGGGGCTGGTGCTGGGCCGGGGCAGGGGCAATGACGATGCACCCGCCCATGTCCATGTCGCGCTGCCGGTTTCGCGCCGCCAGTCCGTTCTGGCGCTGGCGGTCTTCGTCGGGTTGCTGGTCCTTCTTCCGCTGCTTGCCCGACAGTCGCAGACGCTGGCCGTGATCGACAGCTTTTACCGCGCCGGCGCGCTCGTCTTTGGCGGCGGGCATCTCGTCCTTCCGCTGCTGGAAGCCGAGGTCGTGCAGACCGGCTGGGTCACGCAGGATGCCTTTGTCGCGGGCTATGGCGCGGCGCAGGCCGTGCCGGGACCGCTGTTCAGCTTTGCCGCCTATCTGGGCGCGGTGCTGGGGCCGCAACCGAACGGCATCGCGGGGGCAGCCATGGCGCTTTTGTCCCTGTTCCTGCCGGGGTTTCTGGTGCTGGTTGGCACGCTGCCCTTCTGGGACCGCTTCCGGTCGATGCCGTCCGCCCGGTCCGCGATGCAGGGGGCGAATGCGGCCGTGGTGGGCATTCTGGGCGCCGCGCTGTATTCCCCGGTCTTCGCAAGCGCCATCGGCGATCTGCGTGACCTTGCGCTGGCCCTGGGCTGTCTTGTCCTGCTGATGGCATGGAAAGCGCCGCCCTGGATAGTGGTCCTGATCGCAGCCCTGGGCGGGGTGGGGCTGACCTGTCCCGGTTGACCGGCAGGGGCAGAGTGACCGACTTTCCCGCGCGATCACACATAAGTTCCAGGCCGTGTGGGTGCGAAGGATTCACGCCCCCGGTGCCAGTGATTCAGGCTGGTATCTGCGATGAGACCCGCCTGGCGCGAGACCTGATGGCGGGCAAGGCGCGGACGTTTCATGAGCGGTTCA
>CALLYR010000120.1 GCA_937859005.1 uncultured Paracoccus sp.
CCTGCCTCCCCCAGCATCGCATGGCCGCGCCCCGCCACCCGCGGATCGGGATCGGTCAGCGCCGTGACCACCCGTGCGACGCCCGCGGCGATCAACCCCTCGGCGCAAGGGGGGGTGCGTCCGTGATGCGCGCAGGGTTCCAGCGTGACATAGGCCGTGGCCCCGCGCGCCGCACCGCCTGCCTGATCCAGCGCCATCCGTTCGGCATGAGGCCGCCCGCCGGGCTGCGTCCACCCGCGCCCGACGATACGCCCCGCCTGCACGATGACGCAGCCCACCGCCGGATTGGGCCAGACATTGCCCAGACCCCGCCGCGCCAGCCGCAGCGCGTGGTCCATGGGGCGCAGGTCGGCGGCGGTCATTCCTCGGCCGGGCGCAGTTCCGACACGAAGCGGTCGAAATCGTCCGCCGCCTGGAAGTTCTTGTAGACGCTGGCAAAGCGGACATAGGCGACGGTGTCGATGCGGGCCAGCGTCTCCATCACGATCTCGCCGATGACCTTGGACGGGATATCGGCGTCGCCCAGGCTTTCCAGCCGGCGCACGATGCCGGAAATCATCTGGTCGATGCGCTCGGGCTCGATCGGGCGCTTCTGCATGGCGATGCGGATCGAGCGGGCGAGCTTCTCGCGGTCGAAATCCTCGCGCCGCCCATTCGTCTTGATGACGACCAGATCGCGCAGCTGCACGCGTTCATAGGTGGTGAAGCGCCCCCCGCAGGCGGGGCAGAAGCGGCGGCGGCGGATGGCCACGTTGTCCTCGGCCGGGCGGGAATCCTTGACCTGGGTATCGACATTCCCGCAGAAGGGACAACGCATGGATGGTGCCTCGCGCCAGAGTGATCCACCATTACTATAGGCCGGCGCGCAGCCCTTGGGTAGCCTGCGCCGGCGCACCGCAAGACAAGGCCCCTCACAGGGGCTGGAAGGCTGCCACGATCATGCGGCGATGGGGCGCGCGGCGGTGTTCGACCAGAAAGATGCCCTGCCATGTCCCCAGGGACATGGCGCCCCCGGTCACGGGAATGGACAGGCTGACCGGCAGCATCGCGGCCTTCAGATGGGCGGGCATGTCGTCCGGCCCCTCGGCCCGGTGCGTCAGCCACCGCATCCGGGGGTCGTCTGCGGATGGAGCCAGACGGTCCAGCCAGCACAGCAGGTCGCGCTGGACATCGGGATCGGCGTTCTCCTGGATCAGCAGCGAGCACGAGGTATGGCGCAGGAACACGGTCAGCACGCCATCGCCTGCGCCGATCTCGTGCAGCCAGCCCGCGATGTCGCGCGTGATCTCGTGGCAGGCGGGTCCGCGGGTCGCGATGGCGAAGCTGCGGACCCCGGCGCTCACGAGGCTGCCCAGTGCGCCCAGTCGAAATCGCGCACCCGCGCGGCCTCGGCCTGCGCCGCAGCCTCGCCGCCCAGATGCTCGACGATCGAGGGCAGCGGCAGCATGTGCAGGCTTTCGGCATTGTCGGGCGGAATGACGGTGGTGGCGATGTCGGGCAGCGCGCTTTCGGCGAACCACGCGCTCAGCGCCTCGATATCCGCAGGCCGGATCGCGCCGGACTCAAGCCCCATACGTTCGGCCAGTTCGTCGAAGGTGGTATAGAGCTTGGCGCCGTCGAGCCGCCCCCGGACAAGGGAACGCAGCATCTGGATCTGGTGGTCGGTCAGGTTCATGGCTTACTCCTCTGCCAGTCCCAATGCGGGCGAAAGGCGTTCGTTCCCGTCCCCGGCCGCGTCATCGCCGCCGTCATGGGCAAGCGCGATCCGTCGCGTGGTCCGCGCGCCCAGTTCGCGCAGCATCTCGGCCTGCCGGATCACGTTGCCGGGGCCGCGGGACAGGCGCCCCATGGCCGTCGCATGCGCCCGCGCGGCCGCATCAAGTGCTGCGCCCGATTCCTCCAGCGCCGTCACAACCAGCGCCAGCTTGTCGTAAAGCGCACCGGCCCGGCGTGCAATTTCCGCGGCATTGCGCTCGCGCCGCTCGACCGCCCACAGATGCTCGACCGTGCGCAGCGCCAGCATCAGGGTGGACGGCGTGACCAGCCCCACCTTGCGATCCAGGGCGAATCCGGTCAGCGCCGGATCAGCGCGCAGGGCCTCGGCAAAGGCGCCCTCGACGGGCAGGAACATCAGGACGTAATCGACGCCCTCGGCCTCCAGCGCCTGATACGCGCGGTCGGAGAGTTCGGTCACATGCGCCCGCACCGCCGCGACATGGCGGCGCAGTGCCGCCCCGCGCGCGCCGTCGTCCTCGGTGGCGCAGGCATCGGCATAGGCGTTCAGCGAACATTTCGCGTCGATCACCAGCGACCGCCCGCGCGGCATGTCCACCACCACGTCGGGCCGCCAGCGCCGCCCCTCGGCATCGGTGGCCGAGGTCTGGGTGCGGTAATGCCGTCCCTGTTCCAGCCCTGCGGCCTCCAGCACCTGTGCCAGGATCATCTCGCCCCAGGCGCCCTGCCGCTGCTTGTCGCCGCGCAAGGCGCGTGTCAGTGCCACGGCGTCACGGCCAATCTCCTCGGACCGGCGGTGCAGGCCCTCGATCTGTTCGCGCAGGCCGGCCTGCGCAGCCTCGCCCGCGCGCTGCCCGGCCTGCAGTTCGTCCTGAAAGCGCGCGACCTGTTCACGGAACGGCGTCAGCAACGACGACAGCCGGTCGGCATGGGTGCGTTCCAGATCCTCGGCCTGACGGCGCAGACTTTCGTCAGCCATGATGCGGAACTGCGCGCTCATCTCGGCCCGCAGGTCGCGCAGGGTGGCAAGCTCGCGCGCGGCGATCTGGGCATCGCGGGCCGAGGACAGGCGCAGCGCATCCGTTTCGCGGGACAGGGCGGCGGTTTCCTGACGGGCGCGATGCAGCGCATCGGTCAGGTTGTCCCGTTCCTCGCCCAGTTCCGCCAACCGGGCGGCCTGTCCCTCTGCGCGGGCTGTCAGGGCGGCAAGCTCGATCTCCAGCCGCCGGGTCTGCGCTGCGGCCGCGGCCCGTGCCGACCGCGCCCGCAGCGTCAGGATCACGGCGGCCAGCAGCGCCAGCGCGGCCGCCGCCAGCAGGCCAGCCCCTGCCGTGCCCAGATCATCTGCGCCCATCCGCCCTGTTCCTGCCCCGGTTTCTGGGCCATGTTCCCGCTTCGGTCTGAAACTTCAAGCGGCCGCGCGGGTTCGGCCGGAATCGTGAAAGGAATCGGAATGACAAGCAAGATCGCCGTGATCGTCGGCTCGCTGCGCAAGGATTCGATCAACCGCAAGTTTGCGGAGGCTCTGGAGAGGCTGGCCGACGGCAAGCTGGAATTCGATTATGTCGAGATCGGCGACCTGCCGCCCTATAACGACGACCTGTGGCAGGACGGCGTGGGCCCCGAGCCGGTCGAGCGCATGAAGCGCCAGATCGACGCCGCCGATGCGGTGCTGGTCGTCGCGCCCGAATTCAACCGCAGCATTCCGGGCATCGTCGCCAACGCCTTCGACTGGGGCAGCCGCCCCTGGGGCAAGAGCAGCTGGACCGGCAAGCCCGCCGCGCTGACCGGGATGACGCCGGGCGCGACCGGCACGGCCGCCGGGCAGCAGCATCTGCGGCTGCAACTCATCAACCTGGGTTGCGTGGTCATGCACCAGCCCGAGATCTACATGACCTGGACCTCCGAACGGTTCGGCGGCGGCGAAGTGAAATCCGAGGAGACGCGGAAGATCCTGTCGGATTACATCGACGCCTTCATGCGCTGGATCGAACGGGTGAAGTGAACACGGCGCCGGATGGCCGACAGACGCCCGGTCATTTGGCGCCTCAGGCGGTCTGGCCGTTCCGCTCCTGCAGGAAGGCAAGGACCGACGCGGCATAGGCCTGCCTTTCCCGCTGCGCGACCGGATGGGCGACCAGCCATCCCATGATCGAACTGTCGTCGCGGGTCGAATAGCCCATCTTCCAGCCTGCGAACTGGCGCCCCGTTTCGGTGCCTCGCCACAGCCAGGTCAGGTTGAAGTGGCGCGGATCGGCCTCAAGCCGCCCTGCAATCATGTCAAGCGGCTCGGCCGGACCTTCGAGCCACTGGAAGAAGAAGCCGTCCTCGTGGTGCAGGAAACCCGTCAGGCCCAGGCCTGCGTTCACGCGGCGGGCAGTTGCCAGCAGATCCCGTGCAGCATCGCTGAGCGGCGGCATCGTGGTCTCACTGCGATAGAGCAGGAACGCGAGGTCGGTCATGTGCCTTGCAGGTCCGAAGGGTTCACGTCCAGGATGCGGCCTGCGACGCCGCCGGGGCAATGATATTCACCACCGGACACGGGAAACGGGCCGCCATC
>CALLYR010000121.1 GCA_937859005.1 uncultured Paracoccus sp.
TATTCCCTCCCCAGCGCGGCCTTGACCGGCGAGATCATGTCCCCGATCACATATTCGGGCGCATCATGCAGCAGCGCCGCCAGCCGCCAGCGCGGCGCGATGCCGGGATCGGCGCGCGTCACGATCCGTTCCACCAGCAGCGAATGTTCCGCCACCGAATAGGCCCAGTCGCCGCGCGTCTGGCCGTTCCAGCGCGCCACGAAGGCCAGCCCGTGGGCGATGTCCCCGATCTCGATGTCCATGGGCGTGGGGTCCAGCAGGTCCAGCCTGCGCCCCGACAGCATCCGCTGCCATGCCCGTCGTGCCTGCCGCGCCATTGGCCTGCCGCGCCCCGATGCCTGTCCGCGCGACCCTCCGGTGCGGCGGATGGCAGCCGCGCCGGAGAGTCAGGCCGCGATCAGGACAGCGCCTGCCCTGCGGGCCGTTCGGCCTGGGCGCGGCGGGCAATTTCCTGGCGATACAGGGCCACGAAATCCACGGGATCCATGTTGAACGGAGGGAAACCGCCGTCGCGGGTCACATCCGACAGGATGCGGCGGACAAAGGGGAACAGCATCCGCGGGCATTCGATCATCAGGAAAGGGTGCATCTGATCTTCAGGCACGCCCTGGACATGGAACACGCCCGCGTAATCCAGTTCGCACAGGAACAGCTTGCCCTGATCGGCCGTGTTCGCCGATGTGACCCGGTATTTGCAGATCACCTCGTATTGGTGTTCGGTCGTGCGCTTGCGCGCATCCAGGCTGACCTGGACGCTGATTTCCGGCTGGACCTCGCCGCCGGACAGGCCCTTTTGCGCCACGATATTTTCAAATGACAGGTCGCGGACATATTGCGCCAGGATGTTCAGGCGGATCTGCGGCTCGGCCGCGGCCTGGGGGGCTGCGCCTTCCGCGCCATTCGCGGGAGTGGTGTCGCTCATGTCATGTCCTTTCCGGGTTCGGCCGGGTTCTAGCACCGGGGTGGCTGCGCCTCAATGCCGGGTCCAGCCCGAAGGCAGGCCAGTCGGCGGCGCAGGGTCCTTGGGGTCGATCACGACGTAATCGGCGTCGATGATCCCGTCATCGGCGCGGGCGTCGGGGCCGCTGCGGAATTCCTGCGCCGTGCCGAAGCCCACGCGCACGACGCTGAGCCGTGCGCCGATCTGCCGGATCACCCAGCGCCGCACCGGGGGAATCAGCAGCAGGATCCCGAGGATGTCGGAAAAGAACCCCGGCGTCACCATCAGGGCGCCTGCCAGCAGGATCAGCGCCCCATGGGCGAGCGGCGCGGTCGGGTCGCGGAATTCGCGGAACGCCCCCTGCAGGTCGGCCAGCGCCGCCGCGCCCTGGCGCCGCATCAGCCACGAACCCCCGACCGCCGCCAGGATCACCAGCGCCATCGTCGGCCAGAAGCCGATCAGGCCGCCGACCTGGATGAACAGCGCGATCTCGACGATCGGCAGGACGACAAAGGGAATCAGCAGCCACATGCGCGCCTCCGGGCATATACGGGCCGCAACTGGACTTGGCCCGGCCTCGTCCCTACATAATCGGCAATCCTGCAAGTTTAACCCGGTTTCCAGATCACAGGCCTCCGCCCATGACAAATCCGATGCTGCAGATCGTCGTGCTGGCGGTCATTGCCGTGTTCCTCATCCTGCGGTTGCGCAATGTGCTGGGGACACGCGACGGCTTCGAGCCGCCGCCACAGGCCGTGCCGGTCCAGCCGCGCGCGGCGATTCCCGCCGCTCATACCGCCGAGGACAGCGGCGACGTACTTGACCATGTTCAGGCGGGCACCCCTGCCGCCGCTGCGCTGACGGCGATGCAGCGGGCCGAACCCGGCTTTGCGGTCGGTCCGTTCCTGTCGGGCTCGCGGCAGGCCTACGAGATGATCCTGACCGCCTTCGAACGCGGCGATCTGACCGAGGTGCGCCCCTTCCTGTCCCCCGCCGTGGCCGAGGCTTTCGACGCCGTCATCGCCGGCCGGCAGGCGCGCGGCATCCGGTCCGAGGTGCAGTTCCTGGGCACGCGCGAGACTGCGGTCGAGGGCGCCGATTTCGACCCCGCGACCGGCATGGGCGAGGTGTCGGTGCGGTTCGTGGGCGAGTTGATCGCCGTTCACCGCGACCCTTCGGGTGCGGTCGTGGACGGCGACCCCAAGGCCGCGCGCAAGCAGCGCGACATCTGGACCTTTGCCCGGCGCATGGGCCAGCCGGACCCGAACTGGCAACTGGTCGCCACGGCCTGAGGGCGCGTGATGGGGCGGCGCAGGGCAGGGCTGTCGGAGGAGGAACGCACGCTCTGGGCACAGGTCGCCCGCAGCGTGGTCCCGCTGAAGCCGGCTGCGCCGCTGCCCCCGGCGCGGACAGATGGGGCGGCTGCCCCGCCTGCCGTTCCCGCCCCGCTGCGGCCCGATTCCCCTTCCGCGCTTTCATTGCCTGCCGGGCTTCGTATCGGTCAGGCGGCCCGGCCGGCAGGTCTCGCCGCACGGCTTCATCCCGCGCCGACCCCGGCCCAGCGGCTGGCCGCCCAACCATTGCACATGGATGTCAAGACCCATCGCCAGCTGACCCGCGGCAAGCTGCGCCC
>CALLYR010000122.1 GCA_937859005.1 uncultured Paracoccus sp.
CCCTGACGCGGGGTCGGGCAGCCCGCCGGTGATCAGCAGGCGCAGGTTCTTCTTGGCCGCGAAGATCCCGCGCGCCTCGTCGTCGGCCTCGGGGGCGATCACGACCTCGGTGAAGATCTCGGTGATGGCGCGGGCGGTCGCACCGTCCAGCCGCCCGTTCAGCGCGACGATGCCGCCGAAGGCGCTGGTCCGGTCGCAGTCGAAGGCGCGCCGGTAAGCCTGTTCCAGCGTGCCTGCCCGCGCCACGCCGCAGGGGTTGGCGTGCTTGATGATGGCGACGGCGGGGCTGTCCGCGGGGTCGAACTCGGCCACCAGCTCAAACGCCGCGTCGGTGTCGTTGATGTTGTTGTAGGACAGCTCCTTGCCCTGCCATTGCTTCGCCGTGGCGACGCCGGGACGCATCGTGCCGTCGGTATAGAAGGCCGCGGCCTGATGCGGGTTCTCGCCGTAACGCAGCGTCTGCGCCAGCGTCCCGGCAAAGGCGCGGCGGCGCGGGGTGGTCTCGCCGATCGCGCCCGCCATCCATGTGCTGACGGCGGCGTCATAGGCGGCGGTGCGGGCATAGGCCGCCTGCGCCATGCGCTGGCGGAAGCCCAGGGCCGTCGCGCCCTCGTTCGCGTCCAGTTCGGCCAGCAGCGCGGCGTAATCCTGCACATCGACGATGGTGGCGACGAAGGCGTGGTTCTTGGCCGCCGCGCGGATCATCGCGGGGCCGCCGATGTCGATGTTTTCCACGCAGTCGTCATAGGCCGCGCCCCGCGCGACCGTCGATTCGAAGGGGTAAAGGTTGACGACCAGCAGGTCGATGTCCTCGATCCCGTGTTCGTCCATCGAGGCGCGATGCTCGGGATTGTCGCGCAGCGCCAGCAGGCCGCCATGGACCCTGGGGTGCAGGGTCTTGACGCGGCCGTCCATCATCTCGGGGAACCCCGTCAAGTCGGCCACGTCGCGCACCGGCAACGCCGCCTGCCGCAGCGCATGGGCAGTGCCGCCGGTGGACAGCAGTTCCACCCCCCGCTGGGCGAGGGCGCGGGCGAAATCGACCAGCCCGGCCTTGTCGGACACGGAAATCAGCGCGCGGCGCAGGGGGATGCGGTCGGTCATGTCGTCCTCGGGCGTTGGCTGCCGCTCACCTAGCCAAAGGTCGGCGCGAGGTCCAGCGGGCGCGGCAGAACCAGGGCGGACGCGGCGCTGCTGCAACAGCCGGGCGGGGGTCAGTCCCGCCGCAGCC